>JALYXP010000468.1 GCA_030947045.1 Verrucomicrobiota bacterium
CGCTTCTCGAGATAGCGCTGATGATATTCCTCCGCGCGGTGAAACGCCGGCGCCGGCTCGATCTGCGTCACGATCGGCCGCCGGAAACGTCCGCTTTGATCCATGGACGTCTTTGATTGCTCTGCCGCAACCTGCTGTTCCGGCGAGTAATAGAAAATCACGGAACGGTATTGCTTCCCCACGTCGGGTCCCTGCCGATTCAGCGTCGTCGGATCGTGATTCGTCCAGAACACCTCGAGCAACTGGCCGTAGCTCACTTTGGTTGGATCGAACTCCACCTGCACAACTTCGGCGTGGCCGGTGTCATCGCTGCAAACCTCCTCGTAGGTCGGGTTCGCCGTTTTCCCGCCTGCATATCCGACCGCCGCATCAGTCACACCGTGGACATTGCGGAACGTCGTCTCCACACCCCAGAAACAGCCTGCGCCAAACATCGCCTTCTCCGTCGTCATGAAAGCACAATTCGGCAGGAGAACCGTGCGCGCAACAACCTCCGCGACCAATACGCAGCCGCCCCCGAGCCCCACAGCGACGCCATTAAGCGAGGACGCGGCGACTTCCTACTTCGTGCTCCCCGTTTGGTCTTTGATCCATCTCTCGATCCGCTCCTGTAGCAAGTCGAGAGGCATCGCGCCGCCGTTCAGGATTTCGTCGTGGAACTTCTTGATATCGAACTTCGGGCCGAGTTTTGCCTTCGCTTCATCGCGCATCTTCCGAATCGCTAGTTGTCCCATCTTGTAGGCCAACGCCTGCCCCGGCCACGCAATGTAACGATCGGTTTCAGTTTGCGCGACGGTGTCGTTAACGTCGTTCGCGTGCATGTACTCGATCACTTTATCGCGGCTCCAGTTCTCGTTGTGGATGCCGGTATCAACTACCAGCCGGACGGCGCGGAAAAGCTCCGAGTTCAGCCGCCCATAATCAGAGACAGGATCCTGGTAGAACCCAATCTCTTTCCCTAGTTCTTCTGCGTAGAGCGCCCAGCCTTCCGCGTAGGCGGAGTAGCCGCCGTGCAAACGGAACTTCGGCAAGCCTTCCAAAGTCTGTGCAATGCTGATCTGCATGTGGTGCCCTGGAACGCCTTCGTGATAGGCAACCGCCTCGTCATTAACTAACGAGCGCTTCGTCGCATCAGCCACCGCAACGACGACGCGACCAGGTCGTTTGCCATCCGGAGTGCCATTCACATAGTGCGTCGCGGCCGCTTTCGCGAAGCCGGGGATTGGCTCAACTGTTACCGGGGATTTAGGTAGGAGCCCGAATAGCTCTGGGAGCTTCGGCTCCATCTGCTTGATGTACTTTGCGAAATCGTCGACGATCTGCTGTTCGCTCTCCGGCTTCCACTTCGGGTCGTCGTTGATCGCTTTGCGGAAGCTGGCCAGGTCCTTGTGTCCCTGCGCCTTTGCCAGTTTCGTCATTTCCGCCGTGATCCGTTCGACTTCCTTTAGCCCGATCTTGTGCACTTCCGACGGGGTAACATCCATCGTGGTCATGTTCTTGACCGCTTCCGAATAGCGCCGCTTACCTTCGGGAAGAGTTTCTACGGAGATTTCGCTTCGGCCTTTCGGGTCGTACTCGGTGCGGAGAAATTCCGCGAATTTCTTGTAGGCGGGCATCACCTCTTCATCCACTGCCTTCGTCATCTCGCCGGTCAGGCGGTGCTTATCCTCAGCGGAGAATTCAGCCGGAAACTTCTTCGCCGGTGCGATGAAAGGATTAGCCGCGACGATGCCGTCGCATTGCTCCGGCAGCTTCTCGAGGACGATTTTCGGAGGCATGAGGCCATCCTTTAACCCCTGCCGCATGACTCCCATCGTCTGATCGAGCACCCGCGGAATCTGGTGCAGCCGCGCAATATAATCCTGGTAGTGCTCGACGGAATCGAGCGGCACCCCTTGCGGTAAATCAGCCAGCCGCGTGTGGACTCCGTTCTGCTGGTTAACCGGCATCTCAAAATTCTTCAGCTCGTAACTGACGTTCTCGCGCTCCAATTGGCGCTCGAGCAGGCGGTGGCTGAGCAGGTCGACATCGCCCATCCCCTCAGTGGAAATCCCCTTAAGCCGTTGGAGGAACTCGTTCGCTTCGCTGTGCTGCCGCGCGATTTCCTCGAGCGAGTTCTGCCCGAGCAGCGCATTGTAACGGTAGTCGCCGAAGGAGGTCGCGCGCTCGGGCGAGTTCTTCAACCCCGTCTCGTAGAACTGCTCGAAAAGGGCGTTCTGCTGCGCGACGCGCTCGGCGAGCGGCGCAGTTTGCGCGGACACCGACGATGTTAACCCAACGAGCGCTGCCAAAAACATGTTTCGCATGATGCTTTAGGGTAGCAGAGGACGCGTCGGGCGCACGTAAGTCTTAATGTAGAACCTACGGTCCGGCGGTTACAAACCGCCGGTACAGGATGCGCCAGCGGAAGCGTGCTCGCTGGAGTTACATCACCATTCCACCGTCCACGCAGAGGACCTGGCCGGTGATATATTTAGCTTCGGCCGAGGCGAGAAACGCGACCGCGCTGGCGATATCATCCGGCTGGCCTAACGCGCCAAGCGGAATTTTGCTCAGGATGTTCTTGCGGATTTCGTCGGAGAGCACCGCGGTCATGTCAGTCTCGATCAGGCCGGGGGCGAGGGCGTTCACCGTAATGCCGCGGCTTGCCATCTCACGCGCGAGCGATTTGGTAAAGCCGATGAGGCCGGCCTTACTCGCAGCGTAGTTCGCCTGGCCGGCGTTGCCGATCAGGCCGATGACGGAGCTGATGTTGATGATGCGGCCGCTGCGTTGCTTGATCATCGGGCGCTGGATTGCTTGCACGAAGTTGAACGCGCCTTTCAGGTTCGTGTTTAAGACGGTGTCCCAATCATCCGGCGACATGCGCATGCTAAGGCCGTCTCGCGTGACGCCGGCGTTGTTCACGAGAATGTCGACGCGGCCGAAGTCTCCCAGGATGCGCGCGCCGATCGCCTGCACTGCCGCGTGATCGGAGACGTCAACGCTGTAAGCCCTGGCGGCGTCAGCGCGAACGGCGTTGATTTCATCGGCGGTTCGCTGCGCGTTTGCTTCCGTGCGGCTAACCGATGCAACACGTGCGCCTTCTCTCGCGAGCCGGACAGCGATCGCATGTCCAATCCCCCGCCCCGCTCCCGATACAATCGCAATCTGATTTTCGAATCTCATAATGATTTCACTTTCTCCCACTGATTACTGCGCGCCTGATTTTCACGCCCCGCTTAGGAGCGGAAGAGACTAAGGAATGCAACCTCGAGCGCGAGTGCTTCCTGGATATTGCGCGCCAGCTGATCGCGCAGCTCTTCGACTCGTCGCACCCGGCGCAAAATCTCCGGCGTCGTGAGCTTCGTCGCGATCGCGCTTGTCTCCGCTCTCGCGCCGGGTAGCTCGAAATGTTCGACGCCGGTGCTGGCACGCAGAACGTCCGACCACCAGCGGAACAACACCTCGACCAGCCTGGCGCGACGCTGCACATACATGCTCTCGTTCAGCGCCTTGAAGTGGTCTTCGCGGTCATCCAGCCACGCACCGTCCGTTGTGTTTTTGTAGCGCAACTGCTCGGCTTTGAGGGATGCGGCGTTCTGCTCCTGGATGGTCTCGCGCAACCCGCCGAGCAGCCGCTGCAAGCCTTGGCCGAGCTGATAGGCGGCTTGCACGCCGCTTTCCTTGGCAGTGGCATTTTCGCGGAGCAACGCAACGAACGCGGTCTCTTCGTCAGACACTTCGATTCCCTCAGCTGCGGCGAGCGGGAGCGGAATGCAGCGCGACAAAATCGTGTCGGGCAAGGCTTCGGGAAGCGCGCTGAGGAGCAGCAACAAGGAGTCGTTAGGCGGCTCTTCGAGCGTCTTCAGGAAGGCGTTCGCTGCTTGCGGCTGCAGGCGATCCGCTTCGGCGACGATCGCAACTTTCCGTCGGCCATCGGCAGCACGCATCTGCAGCGAATGCTCCAGCGCGCGGATCTGGTCGATGACGATGCGGCGCGATTTCGATTCCGGTTCCGCGACGAAAACGCCGGGTGTGCCGGCCGCGAAAAAGTCTTCCGACGTGGTGCCGTTCACGAGATTCGCGAGGCGATTCGCAAGCTGGCGTTTGCCGGAGCCGGACATGCCGGAAATAAGATAAGCGTGGGCCAGACGATGCTGCGCATGAGCGCGCTCCAGATAAGAAAAAGCGGCGGCGGGAGAGAAGGCCACGTCGTTTAAATTGCAGATGGCGGGTTACGCGCCGCAGAACTTTTGAATAGCTGGTTCGCTGCGAGCGTTTGCCAAATGGACGCGGCGATTTCGTCTACCGGTCGTGAAGCGTCGATCAGTCTCATGCGGTCCCGCTCGCGGTCTGCGAGTGCGCGATATGCTACGCAGACGCGCTCGTAGAACTCGACCGGTTCCTGTTCCATTCGATCAGGCGCACCGACGGGACGCACTCGGCGCATCATCCGTTCGCGTGCGATCGCGACGTCGACATCGAGAACGAAGGTGATGTCGGGGATGCACTTGCCGACCGCGAAACGGTTTAACTGCTGGACCGCGCCGGCATCGAGCTTTCGCGCCACGCCTTGGTAGACAGTCGTGGAATCGAAGAAGCGATCGGAGATCACGAACTCCCCGCGATCCAGCGCCGGCTGGATCGTCTCACGCACCAGCTGGCTGCGACTCGCGGCGAAAAGCAGCACCTCCGTTTCGGGAAACATGGCGGCGGCCTCGGGCGCGAACTGCAACAGGTGGCGGATGTGTTCGCCAATCGGGGTGCCGCCAGGCTCGCGAGTCAGAATAAAAGGCCGGCCTTCGCTTGTTAGGCGGGCTGCCAGCCGCTGCACCTGCGTCGATTTACCGCAGCCTTCGGACCCTTCAAATGTGATAAACAAACCGCGCGGCATCGGGCGAGTTTGAAACAGGCGCGGGCGGTTGTCGAATCAGCGATGCTCAGTTATAACTCGGCGCATGAAGAAGTGCTGGCTCGTGAAGCAGGAGCCGACCACCTACTCGTGGGACGACTTCGTGAAGGATGGCCGCACGAGCTGGACCGGCGTCCGCAACTTCACGGCGCGAAACAATCTGCGCGCGATGGCAAAGGGCGACGCGGTCTTGTTCTATCACAGCGTGGTTGGCAAAGCGGTCGTGGGAATTGCCGAAGTTTCGAGGACGGCCTACCCGGATCCGACGGCGAAGGAAGGCGACTGGAGCGCGGTCGATCTCGTAGCGCAACGACCCCTGGCCCGCCCTGTAACGCTCGATGAAATCAAGCTGAACCCGCTGCTGAAAGAAACCGCGCTGCTGCGGCTTTCGCGGCTATCGGTGCAATCGCTGACGGCAGATGAGTTCCGCGAGATCGTGCGGCTCGCCGGGAAGTAGCGCGCGGCGATTGCGCTTGTTTGTCCGGGGTCGCGCACGGAAAATCTCGTCGTGACCTGCGCAGAGGCGACAACGTTCCCAATCTTCGCCGCGACAGCAGAAGCGGAGAAATTGCCGGCAGTCGTTTCTATCCATGACGTGGCGCCGAGCACCCGCGCGGCGTCAGAAAAGATTGTCGCAGACCTCAGTCGCCGCGGAATTGCGGTGAGCTCCCTACTGGTCGTGCCGGATTATCATCACACCGGCTCGTCGATGGCGGATCGGAGCTTTGTACAATGGCTGCGTGACCTCGAATCCGCGGGCCATGAGGTAGTCATCCATGGGTATTTTCATGCTCGGGCGAGGCGCGCTGGCGAGTCACTGCGCGAGCGGCTGGTGACAAGGTTTTACACCAACGATGAAGGCGAGTTCTACGACCTCCCGTATGACGAAGCCTACCGCCGGGTGTCGCAGGCGCGGGAGGAATTCGTTTCCGCCGGGCTCGTGCCGCGCGGCTTTATCGCGCCGGCCTGGCTGCTCGGTGCCGACGCGCAGCGCGCTGTCGCGGACGCAGAGATGGAATACACGACGCGGCTGACGAACGTCCGGAACTTGCGGAACGGCAAGGATTTTGCGGCTCGATCGTTAGTTTACAGCGTGCGCAGTGCCTGGCGGCGGGGAGCGAGTCTGGCTTGGAACGCCGCATTGGCTCGCGCGATGTCGGGCGCGGAGCTGCTGCGGCTGGCGATCCATCCGCCGGACATTCAGCACGAACAGATCTGGCGACAGATTGGCGTCCTTGCGCAATCGATTGGAGACCGCCGCACGCCGACAACGTACCGAGACTGGATCGCTGATCGACGGCTCCGGAGCAGTCGAGACGCGTAAACTTCGCACATGAGCCGCTGCGATCTCCATGTACACTCGCGCTACAGCGAACGGTCGCAGGAATGGCTCTTTCGCCGGTTCGATTTACCCGACAGCTACTCGGATCCGGAGGAGCTGTATCGTGAGCTTCGAGGCCGCGGGATGGATTTTGTCACCATCACCGATCATGACACAATCGAGGGCGTTCTTCGGATTTCAGATAAACCGCATACATTTCTAAGCGAACAGGTTACTACGTTTTTTCCGCACGATCCGTGCAAGATTCATCTGCTTGTTTGGGGCCTCAGCGAAGCTCAACATGCCGACATCGTTGGCATCCGGGACAACATCTTTGACCTCCAAAAGTATCTCGCGCAAGCGAAGCTCGCGCATGCCGTCGCCCACCCGCTCTACAGCATCAACGGCAAGCTCGATACGAGCCATCTTGAGCGCCTGATCCTCCTGTTCAAACATTTCGAGGGGATCAACGGTTTACGCGATGCACTCCTCAGCGAACTCGCGCAAGAGATCCTCGCCGGCCTTACGCCCCAGAAAATTGACGAACTCGCGAATCGCCACAATTTCGCGCCAACGCATTCGGAGCCGTGGCAGAAGGTGCTGCTCGGCGGGTCGGACGACCACGGTGGCCAATTCCTGGCGGCGGCGTTCACTGAAACGCCGGCGGTCCGGTCCAGCGAAGCTTTTCTCCAGAAGATCCGCGAGGGCGCTTGCGAGGCGCGTGGTCACTCCGGCACGCCGCTGGCATTATCCCACGGTTTCTACAATACGGTCTCGTGCTACGTGCAGGATCGCTACCAAGCGCAGCTCGGGGCCGCGGCGCCGCTCCTCGAGACGATGTTCTCGCGGTTTATGGAAGGGCGCGACCCAACGGAATTTTCGCTCAAGGAGAAGGCGCAATTCTTCGCGCAAGGCGTGATGTCCGGGAAGATCTTCGAGCTCGCGAAACGCGGGAATGTCTCGCTCTGGAAGGAGCTTT
>JALYXP010000475.1 GCA_030947045.1 Verrucomicrobiota bacterium
TGCTCGCAGCCGGCTGGATCTTAACGCCGCGGCAGTGGGCGAAGCTCGGCCAGCTGGTGTTGAACAACGGCTCACCTGTCGTCGCCGCGAGCCTGCTCGGCGAATGCTGGCGCGGCTCACCCGCTAATCGCGCGTTCTCGTTAGGCTGGTGGAATAATCGCGCCGCTCCGGGAGGACGTGAGTTTGATTTCGAAGCAATGCTCGCGCCGAAATGGCCGGCGCAGAACTGGAACAATGCGTGCATTTGCCGCAACGCCCCGCCGGATCTCGTCGCGTGTATCGGCTCGCTCTACCAGCGGCTTTACGTCATTCCGTCGCTGCAACTCGTCGTCGTGCGGAACGGGAACGGCGGCTCATTTTCGGACGCGCGGTTTCTGCGGTTGCTGCTCGGGCTCCACGGGTAACGCTTTCATTACCGGTGGCAGTGCACGCTGTTGCTCGCCTCCGCCCGGCGTGGCGAGCATGAGCAGGCCGCGCTCTTTCTGCCAATGATAGCCAAACGGGAATCCGAGTTCCGAATTGTCCGCACAGAGGGCCGCGAGATCGGGCTGATTGTACTTCAGAAACTCGTCGCCGTGCGGCACGTATTTCCCAAACGGACGCACCGACCAGCTCTTCGGAAACGCGCGCAGCGGAATCCCGGAGTCGTCCTGCAAAATGACTTCGCTGTGTTCGAGGAGAAAATTGCGCACGCCGTTAAACCCATCGGTTTGCATCAGATATGACGCCGCCTTCAACAGGCTCAGGCCTGGCCCGCGCGCGGCGCACCATTTCAAGAACGCGCTGTTGCCGCCGCCGGAGAGATCGGTCTTGAAGTAGTAGAGCGTCTGGCGCGATTCGCCATCAGTGAAATCGATCTTTACTCCTTCCGCGGGACTGCTGACGCGCGCCACGTCAACGATGTTGTAGCCGAGCCGCGCCAGGAACACGTAAAGGATCGGCAACGTCCCACCGACCGTGCCGCGGCCGAGTTCCGCGCGCATGTCTTTCGTGATGAAATACTGGAAGCGCAGAATGCTGTTCATCGATGCACGCAGGGCCGCGAGCTCCGGCTCGACCATTGCCGGCGGCATCCGCGTGAGATCCGGCACCTGGCCGACCGGCTCCAGCCCCGCGAGAATGTAAGTGCTCGCGCTTGGGAAGAAGATGTTCGCGTAGAGAAAATCTGGCCCGCCGAACATGTAATACGCGGTGTTCGTGCTGTGGAAATACTCCGGCGCGTTCGCCAGCATCCAATCGCGGATCGGTCCGATCTGTCGCGACTCCTTCTTCGACCAGGCCTCTTCCATCGCGCGCGCGTGCTCTTGCCAGGCAGACGTTTCCATCAGCGCGGCGAGTGGCCCGCTGACCGGCAGACCTGCGAGGAAGCGCGCCGTCTCGTCAGTCGTAGGGACATCCTGCGCGAAGGCAGCGCAGGCAATCAGCAGCAGCGGGAGAAGCAGACGCAGTTTCATCCGATCGACGAACGTTGGGCCGATGCTTTTGGCGACGCAAAATATATCACGAGCCCGAAAAGCGTCGTCGCGAGACCGAGCAAGGAGGGCCCGCGGGTCGATGCGTCGGTTAACAAATGCGACAACATCCAGCCGCTGATCGCGAGGAAGATCAGCGGTGTTAGCGGATAGCCCCAGACCTTGTAGGGGCGTGGCAATTCCGGCCGACGCCAACGGAGCACAAAGACGCCCAGAACGGTGAGCGCAGAACAAAGCGTGAGGCTGAATTGCACGTAGTTCACGACCGCCTGGAAGGTCGAAGTCAGCAGCATGATGTTCACTACGACGAACTGCAGGAGGATTGCATTCACCGGCACGCCACGGCTGTTGCGCCGCGCCAGCGGCCCGAGCGCGCGCAGGTCTTCACCCATCACGACCGTGACGCGCGGGCCGATCCACATCATCGCGCTGACAGTCGAGACGAGTCCGACGCAGATGAACACGGCCATGATCTTGCCGCCCGCGTTGCCGAAAATGTGCGTGCCGGCGATCAGCGCCACCTGTTGTTTTCCGATCATCTCCGCAGCCGGCGTGGTGCGCAGAAATGCGGCGTTGATCGCAATGTAGAGCGCAGTAACGAGCAAGGTTCCGAGGCCGAGCGAGAGCGGAATGTTGCGGCCGGGATTTCGCAGCTCGCTGGTGATGTAAGTCGAGGCGTTCCAGCCCGAATACGCATACATCACCCAGAAAAGACTCACCGCGAATGGCGTGCTGACGAGCAGCTGGGTGTCGCCAGGTCCCGGCAAAAACGAGACCTGCTGCGTCGCCCCAACGCTGAAGCCGACCAGGATGATCACGAGAATTAGCACGACCTTCAGCAGCGTCGACGCGATCTGAAAAGCACTGCTGAGCCGTAGATCGAACAACAGCACGAAAGTCGTGATCCAGACGACGGCGAGGCCCCACAGCAGCGGGTTTGTCCCCGGAACGAGCTCCGCGAGGTAGACTCCGAACGGCATCGCCGCGATCGCCACCGGCGCGGCGAAACCGACGGTCGCCGAGACCCAGCCGGCAAGGAAGCCGATGGATGGATGATAGATTTCGCGCAGAAAATTGTACTCACCGCCCGAACGCGGCAGCGCGGCTCCGAGTTCCGCATAAGAGAGCGCGCCGCACATCGCGCAAAGGCCGCCGACGGCCCAGAGCGCGACGAGCGCAAACCCGCTCGGCAGATCGCCGACCTGAAAACCGAGGCTCGTGAAAACACCGGTGCCGATCATGTTCGCGATGACGATGCAGGTCGCGGTCAGCAGCGAGACGGAGCGCTGGCTAGAACCGGGCGCGATCGAGCTCACGCCAGCAGGATGGAATGGGCTCCATGACTTCGCAATCGCCCGTCATTCCGAGCGTGGTCGAGGAACTCCGTGGCGTAAGCAGGCGTAACGCAACAGGGTCTCTCGACCTGGCTCGAATTGACGGACGACGCAGGGGCTGTCCCTGATTGCGACCACTCCGCTCACCGCTTATCAGTCATGCTCGATGGAAAATTCCGAGCAACCTTTCTGGCGTCGCGCGCTCGATATTCTGCGGACCACCGGATTCCGTCGCTACATTATCGGCTCTGCGATTTCCGATACCGGCACGTGGATGCAGGTCATGGCTCAAGGCTGGGTTCTGAGCACGTTGACGGATCGCGCGCTGGTCCTCGGCATGGTAAATCTCGCGGCCGGACTGCCCACGCTGGCGCTTACGATGATCGGCGGCTCGGCAGCCGATCGCTACGATAAGCGCAAAATTCTGATCGCGACGCAGATCGTGCAGATCATGCTTGCGACTTCGATCGGTCTGCTGGTGATGAGCGGCCGGATTCAGATCTGGCACATCATCATGTTTGCGGCGCTGCTCGGCGTCGCGATTGCCTTCGAGATGCCTGCGCTTTCGGCCCTCGTGCCGGAGCTGGTGCGGAAGGATCAGATTGCCTCCGCGGTCGCGCTTGACCGCTCTGTCTTTCACGGCTCGCGGCTGCTCGGTCCCTCGTTAGCCGGCATCTGCGTTGCGGTCTGGGGCGCGGCGTCGGCATTCTTCCTGAACGCCTTCTCGTTCGTCGCCTTGATCGTTTCGATGCTGCTAATCCCCGCGCGGAAAATCGGGACCGCGGAAGAAGAGGAGCAGCGGCGCAGCGGTCTCATGGAAGGCTTTCGCTACGTGCGTAAAGATCGCACGATCCTGTCGCTGATCGGTCTCATCGCAATGACCACGGTGTTTATCTATCCCGTCGTTTCCGTGATGCTGCCGCTCTATGTGCGAAATCTGCTCAGCCTCGGGCCCGAGCGAATGGGCTTTCTCATGGCGGTGGCCGGGACAGGTTCGCTCGTCGGCTCGCTCGGTCTCCTGAGCGTCGCGCGAGGCAATCGCATCCGCTTCATCATGGGCGCGGTCGTCATCGTCGCGTGCTCGATGTTCGTGATGTCGCGCACTTCGACGTTCGCAGTGGCCGCGACCGCAATGGGCGCAATGGCGATCGGTCTCGCCACGAACTTCGGCCTCGCGAACACGATCGTGCAAGAGCGCGCGCCGTCGCATTTGCGCGGCCGAATCTCGGCTGTCTTCGGGCTGAGCTTCTTCGGGTTAATGCCGATCGCTGGTCTGGTTGTCACCAGCTTGTCGGACTTAATCGGGATGCGTTCAGCCATGGCGGTGTCGGCTTTTGTTTATGCAGTCGGAGCCCTCTTCGTGCTCAGCCGCTGCGATCACACGCTGCCGGTCGAGAACGAGATTGTAGCCGAATCTACCGCCCAGACCGCGTCGGCAGCCTAACGAATCGCCGTGCCGCCGATCTCGTTTTCGACTTGCTGGAATTCTTCGCGTCACACGGACGGCGCGGAAATGCTGCGCGAGATTCAGGGCGAACTTGGGTTCAACCATATCGAACTCGGCCACGGCACGCGCATCTCGCTGATGCCCGGAATCCAGAAAATGTTCGAAGCCGGCGAAGTCACCTTCAGCAGTCTGCACAATTTCTGTCCGCTGCCGGTGGAGATCACGCACGCGTCGCCTGATTGCTATCAATTCTCTGCCGGCGCCGCTGCCGAACGGGAACGCGCGGTGAAGCAGACATTCCAGACGATCGACTTCGCCGCGCGACTGGGCGCGTCGTTTGTCGTGATTCACTGCGGCGAAGTCCCGATGAATCCGATTACCGATGAGCTGATCGCGCTGGCGAAGAAAGGCGAGCTGCTCTCGCGCGATTACGTTCGCCGGAAGATCGACGCGGTGAAGAAACGCGAAGCCACGGTGCCGTGGCACCTTGACCGAGTGCGCGAATGTTTGCGTCGCATCGTTGATTATGCGGCCACGAAAGATGTGCGACTCGGCATTGAAGGCCGTCGCGGTTACGAAGAGATTCCGAGCGAGAAAGAGCTGCCCGCTCTGCTGGACGAACTTAACTCACCGTTCGCCGGCTACTGGCACGATTTCGGTCACATCCAGATCAAGGAAAACCTCGGCTTTCTTGACCACGAAGAATGGCTGCGGCTAATCGGTCCGCGCGCACTCGGATGCCATCTCCAGGATGTGATTTGGCCGGGCCAGGATCATCAGCCGCCATTCGCCGGTCATGTCGATTTGGAGAAACTTGTTCCGCTTCTGCCGCCGACCTGCTTGTTTGTCTGGGAAATGAGTCCCCGCAGAAAAGCCGAAGAAATCCGCCGTTCCGTTGCCACTTGGAAGAGCGTTTTCGGCGAATGAAAAAGGTCCTGCTCACGACCGCGCAGATCGCGGTCACGATCGCACTGCTTTATTTTGTCTTCCGCGACCCAGCGAAGCGAGCGCAGATGGGGATCGCTCTCCAGCTCGCGAATTATTGGTGGATAGCGCTGGCGGCCGTCGCCTACCTCGTCGTCGAGCTCGCTGCGGCGGTCCGCTGGCAGGTGCTGATGCGCGTGCAGGGAATCCGGCTGACCAACACGCGCGTCTTTGGATTGTTCCTGATCGGCATGTTCTACAACCAGTTTATGCCCGGCGGCACCGGCGGCGATATCATCAAGAGCTACCTGCTGCTGAAAGAGACGCCGGACAAAAAAGCCGGCGCTCTGCTCGCCGTTGTGTTCGACCGCGTGATCGGCTTGATCGCGCTGATCGGCATCACCGGGATCCTCATTTTCCTTCGCTACGATTACCTCGCACAAACACCCGAGACGCGGCGGCTGCTTTACGTGCTGCTTATTGTGCTCGGCAGTTCAGTTCTTGCGCTGGTGACGTCGTTTTTGATTAGCGGCTTTCACCTCGTTCATCGTCTGCCGCATCGCTTTCCCGGTCGCGAGAAGCTGATCGAAATCTCCGCCGCGTATCATCTGTATGCGCGGCACTGGAAGGCAACGCTCGTTGCGTTCTCCATGTCGATCATCACACACCTTGGTACGTTCACGACGTTCTTGTGCGTCGCCTACGCCCTGCATGCGGTCGACGTCCGCGTGACGCCGCCCACGCCGGTGCCGGTGGTGGATTTCTTTGCCATCATGCCGATCGAGCGGACGATCTCGTCGTTGCCGATTAGTTTCGGCGGCGCCGGCTGGCGTGAGATCGTATTGCAGATCCTGCTGAATAATCTCGCCGGCGTGCAGAAAGGCGTCGCGAATCTAATCGGCTCCCTCAGCTTCTTCGTCATCCTAATCTGCTCTGTGCCAGGCGGGATCGTTTACTTCTTCTACCGCCCGACAGGTGCGACCGGACACGTGAAGCTCAAAGAGATGCGACACGACGTGGCCGAGCTCGAACACGGCATCGCCGAAGACGCTCGTTAGGCCGATCGTGAGCGTCAAGCAGCCGAGCCGCAAACGAACGCCGCGGCGGCCGTTCGTCGCTGCGACCTTCGCGATGACCGCGGACGGCAAGATCACGACCCGCGAGTATTCGCCCGTCGATTTCACCTCGCGCGAAGACAAGCAGCACCTCCTGCGCCAGCGCGCGCTCGCGGATGCGGTGGTGGTCGGCCACAGCACGCTCAAGCAGGACAACGTGCGGCTCGGTCTGCCGAAAGGCCTCCTCCGTGAAGAGCGAATCGCGCGCGGCCAAACGCCGTCGCCCCTGCGCGTGATCGTCTCTCGCGAAGGGCGGATCGACCGCACGTTGAAAATCTTCGAATCCGAAATCGCGCCGATCGTGATCTTCTCCACCACCCGCATGCCGCGACGCCAGCAGAAGCTCCTGCGCGAGAAAGCGACGCTGCACCTGAGCGAGTCTGATTCGGTCGACCTCGCCTGGATGCTGCAGCAACTGCGCGCGCAGTACAAGGTACGAACGGTCGCGTGTGAAGGCGGGGCCGCGCTCTTCCGCGAGATGCTCGAACTTGGCCTCGTCGATCAGTTGAATCTCACGATCGCGCCGCTGCTTTTTGGTGGCGCAAAAGCTCCAACGCTCACTGGCGTCAGCACGGAGTTCCTCCCGAAAAGTGTCCGCTGCTCACTCACCGACATGCGTACTGTCGGGGATGAATGCTTCCTGACCTACCGTATTAAGAAGACGCGCTGATCTCCGGTCATCCCGAGCGAAGTCGAGGGACCCCGCGGAAAATCGAGCGGCGGCCTCTGCAAATA
>JALYXP010000485.1 GCA_030947045.1 Verrucomicrobiota bacterium
CCGTCAATCGTAATCCCGTATTCTGTCTCGATGCCAAAAACGCGTTGCATTCTCGGAGAACATAGCGGCGTTGCTGCTCTCAGCGAAACGACGCAAGACTGTCATTCTGAGCGCAGTCGAAGAACCCCGTTGAATCACGAGCGACATCGTTCGCACTCGCCACGGGGTCCTTCGACTCCGCTCGCGGCCTCGCTCCGCTCAGGATGACCGGGCGCGCGGCGTCGCGTGCCGTCGCAGGAACTCGTCGGCTAACGAGCGATAGGCACGCGCACCGGGACCGTTCGGATCATACTCGAAGATCGATTTGCCGAAACTCGGCGCTTCGCTCAAACGCACCGAGCGTGGAATCACTGTCTGGTAAACGCGCTCTGCGAAATGTGCGCGCACTTCCGCAACGACCTGTCCGCTCAGGTTCGTTCGGCCATCAAACATCGTCATAACAATGCCCGCGATTTCGATGTGATCGTTCGCTCCGGAATTACGCACCTGCTCGATCACTCGCACAATTTTGACCAAGCCTTCCAGCGCGAAGAATTCGCATTGGATCGGCGTCAATAATTCATCTGCCGCGGCGAGCGCGTTCGTCATCAGGATTCCGAGCGATGGGGGACAATCGAGAAAGATGTAGTCGAACGTTTCATCGGCCCGGAACGGCGCCAGCGTTTCTGACAACCGTGTGAGATGATTTTCGCCGCGCGCGATCTCGATCTCCGCCCCCGCCAGGTCGAGATCGGCAGGGATAATGAAGACGCCGTCCACGCGCGTCGGCAAGACTTTGTCGGCTACTTTCGCTTCGCCGAGCAGCGGCTCGTACAGACTCTCACCTTCGAGTTCCTGGAGGCCGAATGAGCTGGTCGCGTTGCCTTGCGGATCGAGATCGATCAGGAGGATGCGCTGCCCTTTTTGCGCCAAGGCACAGCCGAGGTTTACGGCCGTAGTTGTCTTGCCGACACCGCCCTTTTGATTTGCGATCGCAACGATCTTCATGCGCGTGGGTTGATCAACGTCCGCAACTCGAAAGTGCGGCGACCATCGGTCTCCTGCCAACAGAGATGCTCCGCGTCCGGCAACATCTCGGTCACTTCGAGCTCGCCGGATTTCGCGAGCCAACGCTGGAAGACCTCCAGCGAGAGACAGCTCTCGAGATCGATGAAGACCGGCTTTGTGTCCTTATCACGATTCTCGGCCCCGCTGCGACGGAGCGCCTGCTCGGTGGGTCTGATGTAAATGTGGCGTGGCCATTCTTTCGCAACGCGCAGTTGCTCGACGGCTCTAATCAGCGCAGACAGGTTGCTTGCTTTAGCGAGAGGAAGTTCATCGACGGCTACCGTCCACGAACGCCGCTGCACGATCGCCTTACCGCACCGCAATCGCGGTGTATGAGGCGCGCGCGTGAAAGTGAATGGATGAAACCCGAGCGGGATAATCCAGGCGCGCGCGAACGAGCCGAGATATTCGTGCGAGCCGCGTCGCCGCATACAGACGTCGGCTGTCGTGTCATCGACATAAACTTCCACGTCAGACGGCGGGAGACTGCGCCATTTCGGGTCGCAACGTTGCGCGGCGACGAACGTGGTCAGATCAGGCAACGCATCCATCTGCCGAACCGTGGTGTGAGCGGTGAAATCCGCGGCGAAAAATCCGTAATGCGCGTTTGGCCGACCCGCGGCCGAGATCGAGAGCGCGCGCGAAAGAGCGAGCTTGTCGGGACAACTCCAATAGAAAGCGTGGTGCATCATCGCGATCGGGGGATGAAGTTCGCTGACGATCCATTCGTATTCGCCACGATCGATTGCAGCGGCGGAGGTCGCGGAGATCTGCAAATCCGCCGAAGGATAGGTGTATTCGTCGAACAGCTGATATTCCAGATTGTTCCGCACAAACGCGCAATCTGCAGCGGTCATTTGCCACTCGGCTGCGTTAGCGCGCGCCTCGAACTTTTCGCGGAAGAGCGTCTTCACTTCCTGAAAGGCGAGATGCGCGAGCGCGACTATTCCATGGCCAGTTAACGGCAGCCGTTGAGTCGCGCAAAATGCGAGAAACGCAGGTAGTGAGACCGCGCCATTTTGCACAGGCATCTCGCGAAGTAGACCGCGCAATCCTTCGGCTACGCGACTAGCAACAAACGCGTAAGTGTCCCGCCATAGATCGACCCACGGCGCGATGTCGTGCGCGAGCTCGTCGGCCATTTCTTCGCTGATGCTGAAGTTGCTCTCGCGAAAACATTCTTCGGCGATGGGATTTGCCGCTGCGTA
>JALYXP010000032.1 GCA_030947045.1 Verrucomicrobiota bacterium
GTGCTGAACAAGCGCAATTTTTCCTGGATCACCGAGCGCATCGCCGGCGCGGTGGAAAATCGCGCGCCCCGCTGGTGGTGGGTCGCCTTTGCTGTCACTTCCATGGTCGCGGCTTTCGGTTTGTTCTGTCTCGGTTATCAGATTTCAACCGGCGTCGGGACATGGGGATTGAATCACCCGATCGGCTGGGCGTGGGACATCACCAACTTCGTGTTCTGGATCGGTATCGGACATGCCGGCACGCTGATCTCCGCGATTCTGTTTTTGCTGCGTCAAAAGTGGCGCACTTCCATCAACCGCTCGGCGGAAGCGATGACGCTCTTCGCGGTGATTTGCGCGGCGATTTTCCCGGGCGTGCACGTCGGTCGCGTTTGGATGGCGTGGTTCCTCGCGCCGGTGCCGAACAACTACGGCATCTGGCCAAACTTCCGCAGCCCGCTGTTATGGGACGTGTTCGCGGTCTCGACTTATTTCTCGGTCTCGGTGTTGTTTTGGTACACCGGACTCGTGCCCGATCTCGCGACCTTGCGTGATCGCTCGACGACCAAGCTGAAGAAGCTGCTCTACGGAATCTTCGCGCTCGGCTGGCGCGGCTCGAACCGCAACTGGCGCCATTACGAAATGGCATATCTGCTCCTCGCCGGTCTCTCCACACCGCTCGTCTTGTCGGTGCACAGCGTTGTCTCCTTCGACTTCGCGACGTCCGTGATCCCGACCTGGCATACGACGATCTTCCCGCCGTACTTCGTCGCGGGCGCGATCTTCGGCGGCTTCGCGATGGTGCTGACTTTGATGCTGCCGGCGCGCGCGATTTACAAACTGCACGACATCATCACGGCGCAGCACGTGGACAAGATGTGCAAAATCATCCTGCTCACCGGCTCGATCGTTTCCTACGCGTATGCGATGGAGTTTTTCGTCGCTTGGTACAGCGGCAATCAATACGAGAAATACGCCTTCTATAACCGCATTCTCGGACCTTACTGGTGGTATTGGTGGGTCGGGATGTTGTTCTGCAACTCTGTTGCGCCACAACTCTTCTGGTTCAAGCGTTTCCGCTTTAACATCTACGTCGTTTACTTCGTCTGCATGTGCGTGAACGCCGGCATGTGGTTCGAGCGTTTCATTATCATCGTCGGCGGACTGCACCGCGATTTCCTGCCGAGCTCGTGGGGAATGTTTTACCCGACATGGGTCGATATCTGGACGTTCGTCGGGACGTTCGGGATATTTATGTCGCTGTTCCTTTTGTTCATTCGCTTCCTGCCGATGATCGCAATGTCGGAGGTGAAAATCGTGCTACCCGAAGCTGATCCGCACCACGCGACGCCGGAAGGCCATCACACCGTGCAAGCCGGAGGAATGGAGCGCACATGAGAACGCCGTCCGGAAACAAGGTCTACGGAATGGCGGCGGAATATCCGTCGGCGGCTGCGCTCTACGAAGCGGCAAAGAAGGTGCGCGACGCCGGGTTTAAGCGTTGGGACGTGCATTCGCCTTTCCCGATCCACGGGATGGACGATGCGATGGGTCTCGGCAAATCATGGCTGAGCGCGCCGGTGCTGATCGGTGGTATAACGGGTCTGCTAACGGCGACGTTCCTCGAGTTCGGACCGTCGTGGTTCATCTATCCGCTGGTCGTTCATGGCAAACCTTATAACTGGAAGACGGTCCCCGCGTTCTTCCCGATCATGTTTGAGCTGACGATTCTGTTTTCGGCGTTCACCTGTTTCTTCGCGATGCTGATTATGAACGGGTTGCCGCGCTGGTATCATCCGATTTTCAACTGGGACCGTTTCTCCCGCGCATCGAACGACGGATTCTTCCTCGTGATCGAAGCGCGCGATCCGCGCTTCACCGAAAACGAAGCGCGCCAGCTGCTCGAGGAAAGCGGCGGCCAACATCTCACCGTGGTGCACGAGGACTAGTATGTTGCGCGGCTTCTTCCTCATCTTCGCGCTGGTCGGCATCGCGCTGGTGGCGATGCTCGGCTTCCGCGGGCACATCCATCGCTCCGAGCCGTGGGAAATTTTTCCCGACATGGTCCGGCAGCCGAAAGTGCGCCCCCAGGCGCCGCTCGGCTTTTTCTCAGACGATCGAGGGATGCGGGTTCCGGTCGCGGGGACTGTCCCGATCGGCTACGACATTCCTACCGCGGATCCTGAGGCGAAGCCGGGAACTCCCGCAGCCGCCAGCACGAACCCGCAGCCGCAGCCGATCGCTTTCAGCGCGACAACGGATTATTATAACACTGGCCGGATGGGCACGAACTGGGGCACCGGCATCCCGCTCGCGGTGACGCCGCAGCTGATGCAACGCGGTGCGCAACGCTTCAACATCAACTGCGCGGTGTG
This sequence comes from Verrucomicrobiota bacterium, assembly GCA_030947045.1. Classification (GTDB taxonomy): domain Bacteria; phylum Verrucomicrobiota; class Verrucomicrobiia; order Chthoniobacterales; family UBA10450; genus JACCTI01. The sequence goes on from JALYXP010000032.1 coordinate 2,355, forward strand.
TCACGGACCGACGGCCGCCGGCAACGGCATCGCGAAACAATACGGTCTAACGACTGTCGTCAGCCTGCAGGACGAGCGCATTCGCAATATGTCTGACGGCGAGATTTTCAACACCATCACGCACGGCAAAAATACAATGATGTCGTACGGGCCAAACGTGACGGTGCAGGATCGCTGGGCGATCATTTCTTATCTCCGCGCCCTGCAGCGCAGCCAGAACGCGACGGTCGCCGATGTCCCGCCGGAGGCGCGGGTGGAGCTGGATAAACCATGAGCGAGCGATCTCACGTCGTCCCCACGCCGGAAGGCGAATACTTTGAGGCCGCGCGTTTCAGCGGACTCGCGGTAATTCTAGGGATCATCGCGATTGTCGGACTCGCACTGAGTCTCGTCGGCGCGATTCTGTCGCCCGAGCAGTTTGCTTATTCCTGGCTGTTCGGCTTCGCATTCTGCTTCACGCTCTGCGCCGGCTCATTTTTCTGGATTATCGTGCACCACGCAGTGGACGCCGAGTGGTCCGTCGTCGTGCGCCGGCATTGGGAGAACATCTCGCTGCTCCTGCCTGTTCTGGCGCTCTTCTTCATTCCTGTCATCCTCTTCCGCCATTATCTGTTCGAGTGGATGACGCTTCCGCCCGGCGAAGATCATTTGCTCGATGCGAAGCGCGCGTATCTGAACTTCAACTTCTGGTTGATCCGCGCCGTCATCTTCTTCGCCTACTTCGGGATCGCGGCGTATTTGTTCCGGCGCTACTCGATCCAGCAGGATCGCGACGGCAATCCGGCGTTCACTCTCACTATGCGCCGGATGGCATTCATCTGCCTGCCGCTGTTTGCGCTTTCGCTCACGTTCGGAGCGTTCGATTGGCTGGCGAGCCTGAACTACAAATGGTTCTCCACGATGTGGGGCGTTTACATTTTCGCCGGGGCCGCGGGCAGCTCGATGTCGCTGACAGTGCTCGTCATCGCATGGTTGCGCCGCTGCGGATACCTCGAACAAACGGTTACGAATGAGCACTTCCACATCATGGGTAAGTGGATGTTGGCCTTCACTGTCTTCTGGGCCTACATCGGCTTCAGCCAGTACATGCTGATTTGGTACGCGAACATTCCAGAGGAAACGGACTACTTCATCCTGCGTAACACCGAGAGCTGGAACGTGCTCAACCTCCTGCTTGTGATCGGCCGGTTCTTTATTCCATTCGCGCTTCTTCTTCTGCGCGCGACCAAAACTAAACCGAGCAATCTGTGTTACGTCGCCGGCTGGGTGGTCATCATGCAGGCGCTCGACATGTACATTGTCGTCATGCCGGAGCTGCATCGCGCGGGCGTGCGCGTGAGCGTTTTGGATCCGCTGCCGTTGATCGGCATGGTCGCGACGCTCGCCTTTATCTACCTGAAATTCATTGCGAAAGCGTCGCTCTTCCCGATGCGTGATCCGCGTTTGATCGAATCACTGCGCATCACTAACTAGCCGTGCCAGACAACGAAGGACAGCTCACTTTCGAACAGCCTCGGTCCGTGTTTTCCACGTGGATCGGGGTAGTCCTGCTGTTCGCGTTTTTCGGACTGCTCGCCTGGGCGGTGATGGGTGCGCTGCCACGCGGCGATCAATACGAGCCGAAGCGCGCAGCCGCACGAGTCGAGAAACTGACGAAGGCCCGTGAAGAATGGGACAGCGCGATGCATCGCTACGCCTGGGCTGACAAGGAGAAGGGTCTGGTGCGCGTGCCGATTGAACGGGCGATGGAGCTCACGTTAGCAGACCTTGCGCAGAAAAAGCCCGCTCCTGCCGGGGCGATCGCGCCGGCAGATCTAGCGCAGCCCGGAGTGCAGACAACAGCGCCGGTCGCACCGACGCCCGCAGCAGTCGCTCCGGCCGGGGTGGAACCGACGGCTTCTCCGAAGGCGATCGAGACCGAAGGCCCACATTCTGAAAATCGCGGCCAACCAGCCGCGGCGGACAATCCACCAAACGCGCAACCCGGCACTCAACCTGGCGCGAATGCCACGCCCGCGGCGTCGGCTCCTCCACCGTCAAATCGAGCGCAGCCTGGTCCGGGAAAACCAACCGCAACACCAGTCCAAAAAGCACCCGGAACTCCGAACCCGGTTCCCGGGAAAAAGCCATGAGTCTCGCGAGCTTTTTCAGCCGCATCAAACTGTCGCCGCGTGACGCGGAGGTGATATTTGATCGTAGCGAACCTGTCGGTCAGCCGAGCGATCTGATTTTGCCGAGCCGTCGTTGGTTCCGTCGCCACCAGCCGTCAGCGCCGGTTCGCCACGAGCTCCGTAGCGACATCGGCTCGACCTCATAATTTCTCACCCATGACTCCCGCCGAAATTCCGCTGAAAGCATCTGGTAGCTCCGTCGCCACGACCGACGCGACTGAGGTGACGCGCGGTGATGTGGAACAGGTCGAGCGGGCGTTGATCGACGCTTCGACCCGCGTGCCGGTGCTGATGTTTTACACCTCGGCAGTGGTGTGGCTGCTGCTCGGAACGTTGCTGGGCGCGATGACTTCGTTTAAGTCGCACATGCCCGACATGTTCGCCGGCGTGAGCTTTCTGACGTGGGGCCGCATTCGCCCTGCGCACATGAATGTGATGCTCTACGGCTGGGCGTCGATGGTCGGAATCGGCACGGCGATCTGGCTGATGGCGCGACTGTGCCGGACGACGTTGCGTCACCCCCTGCTGCTCGTCGCGGGCGCGGCCTTCTGGAACATCGGCGTGATCGTGGGACTCATCGCGATCTTAGCCGGCGAGAGCACCGGGTATCAATGGCTGGAGTTTCCACCGTACGCGGCGCTGATCCTTTTCGTTGCCTACACGATGATCGTCTCCTGGGCCGTGTTGATGTTCCGCTTCCGCCGCGAGGGCCCCATCTACATCACACAATGGTATTTGCTCGCGGCGTTCCTCTGGTTCCCATGGATGTACGCGGCGACGCAGATGATGCTCTTCGTGGTGCCGGTGCAGGGCGTGATGCTCTCGGCGGTGAATTGGTGGTTCGCGAACAACCTTATGTTCCTGTTCTTCGGCTCGATTGGAATCGGCACCGCGTATTACATGATCCCGAAGGTGATCGGCCGGCCGGTTTACAGCTATCAACTGGCGGCGATTGGCTTTTGGACGTACGCGCTTTTCGCGAGCTGGACCGGAATGCAACGGTTGATCGACGGCCCATTCCCGGCCTGGATGATCACCGCCAGTATCGCCGCTGCGATCTTCATGATTATTCCGGTGGTAACCGTTGGGCTGAATCATCACATGACGATGCGGGGGAGCTTCGGGTTAATGCGCTACAGCCCGACGCTTCGATTCACGGTTTTCGGTGCGTTCGCCTTCACTGCTTTTTGCATCGTTGGGGTGCTGTCTTCGCTGCGGTCGATGGCGCGTTACGTTCACTTCACGGAAGCGAGCGTCGGCTATTCGCACCTCGGTCTCTACGCATTTTTCACGATGACGATGTTCGGTTCGATGTATTACATCGTGCCGCGATTGGTCGGGCGGGAATGGCGTTACGCCTCGATGATCAAGCTGCACTTCTGGGCTTCGGCTTACGGCATCGGTTTGATGATCCTGATGCTGCTCGTAGGCGGTTTTGTGCAGGGCAAGAGCATGAATGATTCGAGTCTCGCCTTCGCCGAGAGCACGCAGACGATCATGCCTTATCTGCGCGGGCGCAGTTTGTCCGGAATGCTGCTGACGGTGGCGCATTTCATCTTCGCATTTCACTTCGGTATGATGTTATTCGGCCTTGGCCGTACGGCGAGCGTCCCGACGTTCCTCAACCCGCAGAATGAAGAGGAGGCGCTCCACGGCGTATGAAGGGCCTCACTGGGTTAGTTCTAGGAATTTTCGGAACGTTCGCGTTCTCGTGGTTGGGGTTAACGGTCATCCCGAGCATGCAAATCGGCCATCTCGATCCGCAGATGGACGAGGAGGGAAACGATCCATATCCGGCGCCAAAGTCCGGCCTCGCGGAGCGCGGCCAGAAAGTTTACGTCGCGAATGGCTGCGTCTATTGCCACAGCCAGCAAGTCCGGCCGGATTATGCGGCGTCGGACATCGAGCGGAAGTGGGGGACGCGGCGGAGCGCGCCGCGTGATTACATCTTCGAGCGGCCTGCGCTGCTTGGAAAAATGCGGATGGGTCCGGATCTCGCGAACATCGGCAAACGCGCGCCATCTGATGACGCGAACGCGCCGGCGCCCGGCGCCACAGCACCAACCGCTGCCGCTCCCGGTGCTGCCCCAGCGGGATCTCCTGCGGCGGCTCCGCCAGCCGCATCTCCCGGTGCATCTCCGGCAGCGCCTGGCGCCGCAGGTGCGCCAGCACCCGCATCGCCGGCGCCTGTTGCCCAAGCTTCACCCAGCGGCTCCTCCTTGCCTCCCGGAGTGCCATCTGCTGCCGCCGCGCCAAATCCTGCTGGGACGGGAACAGCACCTCTTCCTGCAGGCGCGGGTCCAGCTCCTTCGCCGGCCGCTGCCGTGGCGACGAACACGGCGGACGCCACCACAGCACCGACGACCGTCACAGGAGTGAACAACGAGCCTCTGCAATACTCGGCCGCATGGCATCATCGCCACCTTTACGATCCGCGCAGCGTGACCTCTCATTCAAACATGCCGTCGTTCAAGTTCCTCTACGAGAAGCGGCGCATCACAGGTCAACCGGCTGCTGACGCGTTGAAGATGGATGGAGCCGCAGCACCGGCGGACGGCTGGGAGATCGTGCCGACGCCGGACGCAAACGCGCTCGTCGCTTACCTGATGTCGCTCGATCAATCACACGAGTTGAAAGAAGTAAAATCAACCGCTCCAGCTTCACCACCAGCTCCCGGAAAGGCGGTGAAATGAACGAGAACACGCCTGCTCCAGAACATCGGGTGCGCCAAGGCATGGACTACGGCGAAACCGAAGACGTGCAGAACGTCCACGCTGCGATCCAGCGCGAGAAGCGCGAACCGCGCGCCGGGCTCGAGCCGCTGTCGATGTGGCTGATCGGAGTCTACGGCCTCGCCATTTTCCTGGGTGGCGCGTACCTCGGGCGGTTCGCGGGGAACTTCAGCGGAGACGGGCTCGACTATTCGATGACTCCAGTGGTGGCAAAGAACGGACCAGCGGGTGGCGCCGCCGCAACTACCGCAGAACTGAGCCCGGCAGATCGCGGCAAAAAGATTTTCTCGGCAAATTGCGCGACGTGTCACCAGGCGACGGGCACCGGTGTTGCGGGGCAATATCCGCCTCTCGCCGGCTCGGAATATGTGATGGGAAGCACGCGGCGCCTCGGCATGATCCTACTGAAAGGCTTGGAAGGTCCGGTGACTGTAAAAGGCGCGCAGTATGGGTCAGCGGTCATGCAGCCTTGGGAGAAAACATTGAGCGATGCGAAGATTGCCGACGTTCTCACGTACGTTCGGCAAGAGTGGGGGAACACGGCCGGCCCGGTCGCGCCGGAAGGCATCGGGGCCTTACGCAAGGAACTCGCCGGCCACCCCGGTTCATTCCACGAAGCAGATCTGAAGGCGGTGCCGGACGATGCGAATCTTCCAGGAGGCGCGGCGGCACCAGACGCCGGTGGTCGGCCCCCGAAGCCGTAGCCTGGGTTATCATGCACGGCTTCTCGACCGCGCCTGCACGGTTTGGAAACGAACCCGGCGCGAAGGCGGCGCGTAATATTTCGCAATGATTCAACCCAAAGACCTTGATGATCCCGCGACGCGTGAGGTGATCATCATCGGCGGCGGGATCGCCGGATTATCGGCGGCGATCTACCTGGGCCGCTCGCAACGCGACACGCTGGTGATCGATTCGGGTCATTCCATGGCAAAGTGGGAACCCGTCGTCGAAAATTATCTAGGCTTCCCCGACGGGGTTTCAGGCGAGGACCTTCTCGAGCTTGGCCGACGCCAGGCCGAGCAGCACGACGTCCGGTTTGCGGACGACGAAATCCGCCAGGTCACGCGCGAGGGCGAAGAGTTTGTCCTGCAGGGAAAACGCACCCGGTACCGCGCGAAACGCATTCTCCTGACCACCGGCATCTTCCACCTGCCGCCGGAGATCCCCGGCGTGAAGGAGTGCCTCGGCCACAGCATGTTTTTCTGCAAAGATTGCGACGGACTTCGCGTGCGCGA
>JALYXP010000095.1 GCA_030947045.1 Verrucomicrobiota bacterium
ACGGCGTCGAAGACCATGCTCGGTTTGCCGCTGAGACAAAGTGCGCCGCAAATCTCTCCGGGCACAATGATCGCGACGATGAAGTTCTGTTTCTTCTTCGTCCGCTTTACGACATTGATCTGTCCGCTCACGACCGCCCAGCCACTGTCCGCCGGATCGCCCGCGCGATAGAGCGCCTCGCGTTTTTCAATCCGAAACAGTTTCGCCGCGCGCGCCAATTCTTGCCGCGCCTCGGCCGACAAGACCGAGAGGATAGGATCGCCGGAAATGGCGGCCTGCACCTGATGCGCGAAGGCGATTTGTTTCAAAGCACGCGGTCTATTCCCTCGCCGCGACGTCGACTGTCACGGTGGCGAAGTCGCTTTCCCAGTCTGCATCCGCGCGCGTCGCTGGGCGCAAATCGGTTCCGCGAAGGAGCCAGCTCCCTGGTTTCGTTAGGCGGAAAACCACGCGTCCCTCCGCATCGGTCTTGCGCGTCTCGCCTTTGGTTTCACCGGCCGCAACCGCATTTAGCGAAAATCCCGCGAGCGGCTGGCTATGGCGCAAAACGCGCACCGGAAAGTCGTCGCCGACGTGGAGCGCGGTGGGATCTTTCTCCGGCACAATCTCGAGCCCCTGGTCGACTGGTTCGCGCCACGCTTGATCGCTCTCCGGTGGTCCGCCCACGCGCACAAAGGTCTTCGGGTTTTTCGTGTAAAACTCGCGCCAGCGTTTCGGCTCGGGCGTCTCCTGCCAGCGCTTCCGCACGTCCGCCGGTGGATCGATCTCGTCGAGATATTCCTCAACTTGTTCCGGCTTCAGCTCGATCGATTTCGGCGGCAGGTCGACCCAAATCGTCGCGATCCCGGCGGCGGGCAATGTTGCTTTCAAGCGGAGAGATTTTTCACCCGGGGCGATGTCGGTTAGGGCAAACGTCTGCCCGGCCAGCCGGCATTGTGCGCACTCGCGACGCGTTCCTTTTTCGGACCGGTCTCGAGCGCGGGGAAAGCCATCCCGCTGGTCAAATCGAGCGTGACGGATTGCTTCGGCGCAATTTCAAAACGATCAGGCATAAGCCACGTGTCGTGGGCGCTCGCCGCGTGCGTAAGGGCTAAAAGCAGGAGAACCAGCTGTTGCGGACGCATGGAGCAAGCCTACACAGGCAGTCCGCTTCAGTCTGCTTTTTTGATCGCGTGGCTGGACCAATGAATCGCCCGGATCTGCCACCCGTTGGCCCCCTTGGACAGCACCATTAACTCAACCCCAGCGCTATGCACATCGCGCTCATGGAACTTACCCGTGACCTCGCTCGTCGATGAAACCCAGGCCGTTGTCCCTTCGATACTTACTTTCAGCGGCGACTTCGCAGTCGTGACGGCTTTCGCAAATTCGATGTCTTCGCTGAGGTGATGCTTTTCGTACTCCGCGCGCGTTTCAGCCGCGCCGCTTTCTAGGATAGCGGCGTCCGCGGCCAGCAATCCCATCGCCGCCTTCTCATCGCCGCGACCAAGTGCTGCATGAAAGCCCTCCACGGCCGCGATGGCTGCACCTGCCTCGGGTGAAACGGGTTCGCTCCGAGTGGAGGCAAGAACGACCAATTGGAGAGCGACTCCGATTACAAAGGTTCGGTTCATAAAGGGCTCACTTTTTCACCACCAGCGTCATCCCGCATTCCGGACATTTACAGAGTGCATCGTGCAGGTGTACTTTGCAGGATCGGCTGGTTCGCTCCTGGCTGTGCCCGCGCCGACAGGCTCCGCGACTGCGCCTTCAGGCTGCGCGAACCATCCCGGGTAGTCGTACCTCGTTAGGCCGTCGCGCACTTTTAGAATGGTAAACATGCCGCCCATTTCGATTGGGTCTAACGGCCCGATCCCGCCCGGAGTACCTCCCTAAGGGGTTTATGGCGTCGCTGTAGCTACGGGAGAAGGGCTGGCGGCTTGGCCTTGCTGGCTTGGCTCGGCCGACTCGAAGACGGCAAGCGGGTCGTCGCTTTCTAGGCCTGCCCGGACGCTCGGCGCCCAGAGGGCAAACTGATCCATGTCGGGGCTGTAAACGGCGAGCGTTCCTTTATCCGAAAGATGCGCCACCATCTTGCCGATCAGGGTGTAAACCTTGCGCAGGTCGGGCTTGGCTTCGTTCGTCACCCAATCGACCGAAATCCACCCGCGCGAATCGCGCACCGCGCGGCTCAGAGCGGCGTCTTTGATTTCGTTCGCGACTTCGGTTGGCTTTTCGAAATAGGGCTGCCCGATGGCGTTGATGATGAACTTATCGGAACCGATCGTGACCAGGTGGTAAGGCGGCTTCGTGATGACGTCTTCCGCGCTGACTTTCGCGCCGACTCCTTCGCTAACCGCGTGCGCGATCAGTTCGTGGTCCAGCTTGCGCGGCTCTTTCGTAAGCAGGACGAGGGAGATCATCCGCTCCTGCGGTTTGGTCTCTTCTGTCTTTTCCGCTGGTTGCGTTTGGGTGGCCGGAGCGGTGGTGGGCGCTGGCGTTTCTTGATCAGCGGCGCGCAAAAATGCGGAACTGCCGAGAAGGAGGGTCGCTGCGACCGCTGAGGTGCTGAGATGATGGAACAACGTGGGATTACTCGAGATTTTCATTCGTTGGTAATGGGATCTTGATTCAAACGATCAATGCTCGTCATGCCCGTGATCGTGGTCGTGTCCCCGATCGTGGTCGTGGTCGTGTCCCCGACCGTGACCTCTGTCGTGGTCATGATCATGCCCGTGCCCCCCGCGGAGCGAGAAGCTGGCTACGCCCTCGTCATGATGATGATGGTGGCCGCCCCGATAATTGGTCTGCCGGTAATAGCGGCGACCGTAATAGTCGTCGTCGTGTCCCCCGCGATCGTAGCTGTAATATTGCTGGTGATGGGCTCCGGTG
>JALYXP010000154.1 GCA_030947045.1 Verrucomicrobiota bacterium
GTTCTTACCTGGGCCGTTCCTTCAATTACTCACGTGATTTCCTGGCTGACATGAAGATCAACGGCAACCTGTTTCCGACTTTTTATCAGGGAGGGATTGGCTTCAACATTGGCGCAGAATATCGGCAAAGCCGGACTAAACAGGTTCCTGATCCAGTGCAAGCGGCCGGCGATCAACTGGGATTTAACAAAGGCCTTCCGAACAAGTATAAACAGGAGGTCCGGTCAATCTTCGGGGAGCTAGTCATTCCGTTAGTCACCTCGACCTTGAACATTCCTGGCGTGCGGTCGCTCGAAGTTGCGGCCGCCTACCGCTTCGAAGAATTCCAAGATAGGGACGAACTTTTCGGCACGCGGGCGAATTTCAATAATGGCGGCACGCCACGGGTTAGTCTGCGCTATCAGCCGATTCCTGATCTGACCTTGCGCGCGTCCTATGGGAAGTCGTTCCTATCGCCCTCCCCGATGCAACTTTTCGAACGCGAAGGTCAAAATCTCGGCGATGTCTTTGACCCGATCGACCCTGGCGGCCCGCCACCTATCAATGGCGTTTTTACCCGCGGAAATCCGAAGTTAACACCGGAGAAAACCGACACCTACACCGCCGGGCTGGTTTATACGCCGAAGTTTCTTTCCGGCTTCACCGCGACGGTAGACCTTTATCAGGTCTACACCACCGATGTGATTCTCGATCCGTTTGACTATGCCCAGATCATTATAACCGCGAACGGAAATGCCGGGGGTGGTCCGAATGCGCCATTCGCAGAGTTCATCCAGCGCAAAGACGGCCCCGGCGGTCCCCAAACTGGACCACTCATTTCTGTGGACGCGCAGAACCAAAACGCGAGCAAGCGGCTCGTCAATGGAATGGACGTGACCGCGACCTATCAGATACCAACCCAGAACTGGGGCACCTTCACTCTCTCGAGCGGTTACAACTACTTCTTTACCTGGAAAGCAGAGCCTTTCGCCGGCGCCGGCAGTACAAACTTTCTCGGCAACGTCATTGCCAGCGTGCCACTGGCGCCCGGATCGATTCCTTACCATAAGGGCTATCTGCGCGGGGAGTGGGAATGGAAAGGTTTCGATTTCACTTCCACGCTGAACTACATTAGTTCCTTCAATGATGATTCCTCAGCGCTGGCTAACGCGCAGGTCGTCGGCGGGACCGATACTTTTCCCCAATACGATATCTACAGGCGCGTTTCGGATTACATCACGCTCGATATGCAATTGAGCTTTGAGTTCAGGAAAGCGGCTGGCGGACCGACGGCAGCAGGCGCGGATCCAAAGAGCAGTCATGGGGCGCAGGTTGCAAGTATGGACCGGGGCAATTTCTGCCAACGAATGCTAGCGGGCATTAAACTCACGGTGGGCGTAAACAACGCCTTCGACCGCAATCCGCCCACCGTCCTCGCCGCCTGTAACGATAACTACGATACTTCGCTCTACACTATCCGCAATCGTTACTACTACATTGCGCTGAACAAGAGGTTCTAAAATCGAGCACGGGCAGCGGTCACTCAATCAGGCTCGCAGCGTTAAGAATCGCGCAAGGCGGATTAGAAAGTTAGGAGGCGTCGAACAGGGCTTCCGTGGAGCCTAGGGGATTCGAACCCTTTGTCAGATTCGGCTACGATCGACAAGAACTCTGCGAAACAAATCCTGACTTTCCTGAGTCAAACCCCTCCGAGACCGTTTTGTGATTAGCTAAAAAGCATGGAGTTAAAGGCTCGAACGACATCTTGGCGAAGCCATCCGCTTACTGCAGACCAAATCAGCGCGAGGTCTTATGAGCATAAGCGATTCAGCCGCGGAGTCGGTCCCAGCGCGGCATTAGTTTAGAGTTGCCAAGCCGGGCCGGCGCGTGTGGACGCGCCGACCCCGTTAATCGGTCAGAGCTCGAATCTCATCGGGACGGTTTAGGGTGACGATATTTTTTCGGGCGAGACGCGAAGACCGACACGCGTAGGTGCGAGCAAAAGTGGGAAACTGAGACGCAGGGTGAGAAAAGGGATGCTGCGCTCGCGCGGAACAGGGTGTCAAGCCCTACCTATCTTCTTGAGTCAGGAGAAGAAGGGCGACGGCCAGCCTTCCGCTAAGCCTCACTGTGAGTTTGCATCGGGCGGCCGCGCGTGCCGGAGAACCAGCGGCTGGTTCTTCTTCACCAAAATGACGCCGCGGATCGTAATCAGCGCCGTGGCACCGCCGACTAAACCCCAGAACAAAGCCATCGAGCGAATACCATAATGATGGTAGGCGAAAGGCATGACGACGCGCGTCGTCATCTCCGCAGCGAAAGCCGAGACCAGCCCGATGTAAGACCAGTTCATCCAGTAGTAGTGGAGACCTACCCAGGCCCCGCGCGGCCGGCGGAAGAAGGCAAAGCTAAGCCCGAGCAAAAGCGGCGGCGCGCCGCCACGGCGGGATGTTTACTCAAAACCTGCGCCATAGCGGCGATGCCATCGGCGCCGCGCCGTTCGCTCCTATCGCAGCGAGTAGACTTCGAGTAACGCGGTGCCGGTGGTATTTCCCACTCCGCGCACGATCGCTGTGTAGGCGCCGGGCGGGACGGTCAGAAGGATGGCGGATTCCATCGGATTACCCGGCGCGAGGCCGGTGGCTTCGATGTCGGTGCGTTGCGTCTGCATCCAGTCGTCATTGCTCGCGATCACGGTGCCGGTTCTGTCGTACACCTGCAGCGTCGGGTTCTGGAGCACGTTGGAGACGCCGTAGCTGGTGAGCGACGGGCCGAGCGCACGGACGAGCACCGTCGATGAGCCGTCGGTGGTGCCTTCGCCCGCGTTGAAACCGGCGATCATGACATCGTCGCCAGTCTGCACCCGACTGCGCGAGGAGATGCTGAGGAACGTTGGCGGCACGCCGGCCTCGGTGTTGTACGGCTCGGCCGCGACTGCGATCGTCGCGATGCGGCCGCTGAGTTGCGTCATGTAGAGAATGCCCGTGGCCGGATCGAGAGCCATGGAGGTCGGCACCGGGATGCAGTCGGAGATAACGACTGGTGCCGCAGTAGGGGAGTTAAAGCGCAGCAGCCGGCCGAGACCACTCAGCATGGTGGCGCCGGAAGAATGTTCGAGCACCAGGTAGGCCGCGCTCGCATTCGCATCGGTGTCGCTTTGGATCGGCAGCACGTCGATCGCTGCTTTTAACCCAGAGATGAGCGGCGAGCTGCTGCCGGTTTGCGGATCGACCTGCTGGACGGTCGAGGTGCCGGCAGGGAATGGAAATCCGCGGAAGAGAGTCACGAGCAGTTTGCCATCGGCGAAGGTAATGCCGGTCGGCACCGCCTCGAGCACCGGCGGACCAATCGGCGTGGGATTTGGGATCGGCGGGAATGTCACCAAGTCGCGGAAGTTGCCGCTGGGCAAGTCGACACGCCAGATGCGGTTCTGGCCGCCATCGGCGACAAAGATGCGATTGCCGACCACGACCAGATCGAACGGATTACTGCTGCGCACATTGTCTGGATCATCAGGGAACGGCGCAGGTGAGGTGTTGGGGAATTTCGCCACCAGCTCGATGCGGATTTGCTCGCCTGCGGCGTTCGTCAGCGTGACCGGCTGGCGTTGCGCGAGCGACTGCTGGTTTGCAGGGGTGAGTGTGAACCCCTGAGTCATCCGCTCGATGGCCGCGCTGAATTGAATTGCCAGCACTGAGGCGAAGATCGGCGAGGAGGGATTCGGGTTCGGCCGCTGGGTGCCTTGGAATGGCCCGGCCACGGTGATGTCGCCTTCGCCGATGAGCACGTAGAGAGTGCGATTGCGCAGAAAGATTCCGGTCGGTCCGCTGGGTTGGTTTTCCGCGGGTTGGATCCCGGAGGGCAATCCATCGATCAGGGTGCGGCGATCACCCGCCGGCGTGACGATCGAGATCCGGCCGCCGTTCACGGTGCGGCCGGTTTCGGCCACCAGGAGATTGTTCTTCTTCGAGAACGTGATGCCGAGGGGCGTGCGGAGCGCGGGATCGACACTCGCGACGGGGCATTGCCCGCGGGCAGGTCCCGCGCTCGCGAGAAGCAGCAGATAACTGAAGGTTACCACCGCCGCCTTGGCGCGGGCGATGGCAATGATCCGGCTGACGAGCCGAGTGCTGGCGGTTTTACGATCGAGTGTTTTCATGATGTGCGGTTCCTTATTGCGCGGAGGAGTTGAGAGTTGGTTTGTTCTTCATGTGCCTTTCTTGACTTCCCACCATGAGAGGTCAGTTCTAGCTGTTCACCGTAGTACTCCGTAGGATTCGGCGATTCGTTACGCGAAAAGTTGTATAGGTCGCTTAGCCTGCGTGCAGCCAGCAGAGGCAGCCGTGTTGCCCGCGAAAGCGAAAGTTAGCCCAAATGCAGGCGACACGCCGGCCACTACAGTTTGCTAATTCGGCGCAAAGGGCTCCCTGTCTTCTTCAACAAGTTTCCCCGCAGCACGGCTCGCGGCGCAGCGGGTCCCACCACGGGGTTAGTTTCAAGTCGCCAGAAAAAACGGCGCAGGATTTGGCGGTTCGTTACGCGAAAAGATGCTTTGCTACGCTAAACGACGCCGGCAGCACGGCCGTGAGCGTGACTTCGCTATCCATGGTTTGCTTCGAGAAGTTTTCTACCGTGGCGCCGATTTTTAATCCGGGTGAGATCGGCGAGAGCATCGTCTTGCCGAGGTAGCGCTTCCCCCCACGGGATCAAGCGCTACGCTCGGCGACGATTTGGCAGATGCCTGCTAACGCTCAGCGCGTCCTCTTACGACGATGGTGCCTCTGATGGTACCGCTGGTCTCGCCGCCCGGCGCGAAGCTCACGCATTGATCCAGCGTGTAGCTACCGCTAGCACCAGCGTACCGCCCTGTTCCGCCAATAACGGTGTGCGTTGAGCCAACATGAAGAACGCCGGGGCTGCAGAAATCACCAGCGCCGTTTCCAAAGAAACACGTCAAAATGCTGTCACCGTTAGCGGCGTCTCCCACTACCATTTGACTAGCTCCGGGAGCGCCGGGGAACTTACCCAGGAAAGCAAAGTCTACTATGAGCGAGTAAAACAGTTTGAATGGACCAAGCTGCGTGTCGGTGGATGTGACACTCCCATTGGCGTAAGACCCTTCCGCTGGATTGGGGAAAGGCGTGCCAATTTCGGTCCCGGCGAAAGTACCGTTAATTCGTATCACTCCGGCTTGCGCCGTGGAGCTGGCGAGCGCAACGGTCAGGAATATTGCTGCCATTAAGCTGATTCTTTTAATCTCTTTTTTCATAACTGAGGTTCCTTTTTTGTTTTGGCCTTCTTTGGCTTCTCGTCGTTGAGAAGTCATTTCGGGCGGTTCACTAAGGTACTCCGTAGGATTCGGCGGTTCGTTAC
>JALYXP010000166.1 GCA_030947045.1 Verrucomicrobiota bacterium
ACGCGATACTGCTGGCGGAGGATGTTCCGGGGTTAAACGACGTCGGTGCGGTTCGCCACGACGAGATCCTGCTCGCGGACGAAGAGGCGTTTTACCACGGACAAATCGTCGCGCTGGTGGTCGGCGACACCGCGGAGATCTGCCGCGCGGCGGCTGCGAAGATCCAGATCGAATACGAGCTGCTGCCGCCGCTTTTCACGATCGAAGAAGCAATCGCGGCGAACAGCTTTCAGTCGGAGCCAAACTACATCCGCCGCGGTGATGTGGCGGCTGCATTGAGCGATGCGCCGCTCACGTTCCAGGGCCAGTTTTCGTTTGGCGGCCAGGATCATTTTTACCTGGAGTCGAATGCTGCTTGGGCGGAGGCCGGCGAGGACGGCACCGTCTTCATCAGCTCGTCGACGCAGCATCCATCGGAGGTGCAGCACATCGTTGCGCATGGGTTGAATCTCCCGATGCACAGTGTCGTCGTGGAGTGTCCCCGGATGGGTGGCGGATTCGGTGGCAAGGAAACTCAGGCGGCCGGCTTAGCCGCTCTGGCGGCGCTCGCGGCGACGAAGACCGGGCGGAAAGGGCGCGTGCGCTACAACCGCGATCAAGACATGATGATCACCGGAAAACGGCATCCGTTTCTCGGTCGATTTCGCGTCGGCTTTGATCCCGAAGGACTGCTGCACGCTGCGAAGATCGATCTCTACTCGAATGGCGGCTGGTCGTTAGACCTGTCGCGCGCGGTGACCGACCGCGCGGTCTTCCATCTCGATAACGCCTACTACATACCGCACGTCGAATTCAGCGGCACGGTCGTGAAAACGAATCTCGCGTCGAACACCGCGTTTCGCGGTTTCGGCGGGCCGCAGGGGATGCTCGTGC
The DNA here is from genome assembly GCA_030947045.1 of Verrucomicrobiota bacterium. Taxonomy (GTDB): domain Bacteria; phylum Verrucomicrobiota; class Verrucomicrobiia; order Chthoniobacterales; family UBA10450; genus JACCTI01. The sequence goes on from JALYXP010000166.1 coordinate 874, forward strand.
TTGAAGAGATTCTCGATCGCATCGCACGAGCCACTGGTTTGCCGCCAGAACTCGTTAGGCAACGAAATCTCTATCGCGGTCACGGCGATACCAACACCACCCATTACGGACAGGAGATTGGCGATAATCGCATCCAGCGTGTTTGGAACGAACTGCTTGCCTCTAGTGACTTTGAGCGGCGCCGCGCTGAACTGCGCGCGTGGAACAGCGAACACGCGAACTGCAAACGCGGGCTCGCCATCACGCCGGTAAAGTTCGGGATTTCGTTCACGACCACCCACCTTAATCAGGCCGGTGCGTTGGTGTTGCTCTACCAGGATGGCACCGCGCAGGTGAACCACGGCGGCACCGAAATGGGTCAGGGCGTTTACACGAATATCGCGCTGATCGCGGCGTGCGAACTTGGCCTCACGCCCGATCGCGTGCGCGTGATGGCGACGCGGACCGACAAAGTGCCGAACACATCCGCGACGGCGGCATCATGCGGGACTGATTTGAATGGCGCGGCGGTAAGGATGCTTGCGACAGATTGCGAGCGCGGCTGCTGCCGTTCGCGATCGCAATGCTTAGCGAAAAGCACGGCTGCGCAGTTGAAGCTGAGGAGATTGCTTTCGTGGCGAATTTCATAAGCATGGTTGGCGCGCCTGATGTCCAAATTCCAATGGCCGAGCTGCTGCAGCGCGCCTATTTCGCGCGGACGAGCTTGAGCGCCACCGGCTTCTATAAGACGCCCGAGATCAACTACGATCGCGAAGCTGGCCGCGGGAAACCGTTTCACTACTTCGCGGTCGGTGCGGCCGTCAGCGAGCTTGAAGTCGACGGTTTTACGGGCATGCATCACGTGCGCCGGGTCGATATTCTGCACGATGTCGGTGACGCGATCAACGTCGGCATCACCCGCGGACAGATTGAAGGTGGGTTCGTGCAAGGCGCGGGGTGGCTGACGTGCGAAGAGCTGGTTTGGGATGAGGAAGGTCGCCTCCTGACCCACTCTCCAGATACTTATAAAATCCCGGCGATCGGCGACACGCCGGATGTGTTCAACGTTTCGTTCTTCTCCGACGCGACGCAGCCGAATGTGATCCACGGGAGCAAGGCCGTGGGCGAGCCGCCGTTGATGCTGGCGCTCTCCGTGCGCGAAGCAATTCGCGACGCGGTCGCGGCGTTCGGCGAAAAAGGCGGGCAAGTTCCGCTGGCATCGCCTGCTACACCGGAAGCGATTTTCAATGCGATCGCCGCACGGACGAGCGCGCCGCGTTCGCCGGAAGCAACCCCGGAGCACGCGATCGCGAAACAGGTTTTGTCGTAGTGATCCTGCAAGGAGGCCTCACGCAAACGGCGCAACCGAACGCAACGTCAGATTTGGATTTTCGTTGCGACCTTTGCGACCGTTGCGTGAGGCTCTGATTTGAATGAGGCAACTCGCACACAAACTGAGCGTCGCGCGCGGCGAGGAGCCGGCCGAGTTGCTCTTCAAAAACGCCCGGCTCGTGAACGTTTTCAGCGGCGAGATTTATCCCGCTGACGTCGCGGTCGACGACGGGCGGGTGGTTGGAATCGGCGAATATGAGGCGCGTGAAATTATCGATCTCGACGGCGCTTATCTCGCGCCTGGACTGATCGACGGACATTTCCACGTCGAAAGCACCATGGTCACCGTGCCGGAGTTTGCACGCGCGGTGGTGCCACACGGGACGAGCGCGATGGTGATCGATCCGCACGAGTTCACAAACGTGCTCGGCAGAGATGGTATTCGCTACGTGCGCGACGCGAGCCAAGGCGTGCCAATCGATTTCTTCATCATGTTGCCGTCGTGCATTCCAGCGACGCATCTCGAGACGAGCGGCGCCCGTCTGCATGCCGCAGATCTCGCGGAGATGATCGATGACGACCGCATCGCCGGCGTCGCGGAATTGATGAATTATCCCGGCGTGTTCCTCGGGACCGAGAGCGAGCTCGCCAAGATCCGCGCCGGCAAAGGCAAGCTGATCGACGGTCACGCGCCGGGTTTGCGCGGGCGCAATTTGAACGCGTATGCGCTGGCCGGAATCCGCTCCGACCACGAAAGCACCGAGCTCGAAGAAGCTCGGGAGAAGCTGCGACTCGGGATGCATCTGCTAATTCGCGAGGGCAGCACAGAGCGGAATCTTGAACACCTTATCTCGCTGGTGACGCCGCAGAATGCGTCAAATTGCTCCTTCGCGACGGACGACAAACTGCCCGGCGATCTGCTCAGCGAAGGTCACATCGACCACTCGATCCGAAAGGCGATTTCATTAGGCGTAGCACCGATCACCGCGATCCAAATGGGAACGATTAACACCGCGCGGCATTACCGGCTGCGGAATCACGGCGCGATCGCACCCCGCTACTGGGCTGACTTCATCGTCGTGGACGACCTCCAGACTTTCGCGATTAAGCGCGTTTATAAAAAAGGCAAACTCGTCGCGGAAAATGGGCAATATCGCGGTACGGACGTCGCCGCCGTCCATCAGCCAAGGAACACGATGAACGTGCGCTTTCGTGGCAACGCCGACATCGCGGTGCGCGCCGACGGCACCAGGAAGATCAAGGTGATCGAGATCGTGCCGGAACAAATCGTGACCAACGCGATCAGCGTCTCCCCGAAAGTCGAAAACGGCCTCGTTGCTTCCGACACTGCCAATGACATCCTGAAGCTCGTCGTCGTGGAACGCCACAACGCTACCGGCAATGTCGGCGTCGGGTTTGTGCGCGGATTTCAACTGCAGCGCGGCGCGCTCGGATCGACGGTCGCGCATGATGCGCACAATATCGTGGTCGTAGGTGTCGACGATCGTGACATCATTGCCGCGGTCGCAGCGTTGCAGAAAATGGGCGGCGGCCAGGTTGCGATTGACGCCGGGCGCGAAACCGCAGCGTTGCCTCTGCCGGTCGCAGGGCTTGTCTCGAATCTCCCGTTGCTGGAAGTCGTCGAAAAGATCGAAGCATTAAAGACGGCTGCGGCGCAGCTGGGCTGCTCGTTGCCAGCGCCCTTTATGTCCCTTTCGTTTCTCAGCCTCTCACCGATTCCGGCGTTGAAGCTAACGGATCAAGGTCTCGTCGACGCTGTGAAAATGAAGCTGACGAGCCTCTTCAGCGACTGAGACGAATCTCACGCCACGGTCGCTAAGGTCGCAAAGGTAAAGAAGAC
>JALYXP010000211.1 GCA_030947045.1 Verrucomicrobiota bacterium
GCACATCGCGGAACTTCCCGTTATCGAAGCTGCTCGCGGCGGCGACGCTGCGGATTTTCGGCAACGCATCCGCCTGGGTCTGGTCGGCTGCGGCCGGCAAGCGCGCCGCCAGCTTCTCGAGATATCCCTCCACCCGCGCATACGCGAAGGCGGCGTAGCCCAATGGCATGTGCTTGAACGCCGCGACGTACGTCTCATCGCCGCCGAGCGTCGCCGCCGCGTCTTTCACGCGGCCGTCCACGCGATCGAGCAACGTCTTCAACAGCTCGACGCTGTTCGCCGCGAGAAACCAGTCGTCGTCATAAACGGTCGCCATCGTGATCGTGCCGCGCGTCATCACCTGTAACTGGTGCTTCTGATAATCTTCGCTCGTCGCGGCCGCACCTTCCGTCACACGGGCGCGCCATTTACCGATCACCTTCTCTGCATCGTCCGCGGTCCCCGAAAACCGGAATCCGGCGGCAAATTGCGGCTGGTCGTTCTGCCACGAAGTCATCGCGACGAACGCATCCCGCATTCCGAGCGTCTCGATTTCCTGCACGTGCTCGCGCACGCCACCGGTCGCCGGCATTTTCGCGAGCGGTTTCTGCAGGAAATCCTGCAACGCCGGCTCGCGCCAAAGCTTGTAGAGATCCGTCTGGTGCCATTGCTCGCGGGTGCGGTTGAAATCCGGCACGTGCACCAGCGCCAGCGTCTCCTTCGGCAACAACGCCGTCACCGTCGCGCTCGATGAAGCCGTCCGGATATTCGCCCGCATTCCGAACCAGACGGCGAACGCCACCGCAGCCGCGAGGACGATAACCAGCAGAAGTCGTTTCATAGCAGCGCGAGGTTAGCCGCGTGCCGCCTCCGCAGCCAGCGCTTAACTCCGCAACCTACGAGCGCCGTTACCCGCCAGAAGCCGACTGCACTAAGCGCGCGGGTGAAACTTCCGGTGCACCGCCTTCAGCCGCTGCTGATCGACGTGCGTGTAAACCTGCGTGGTCGAGATGTCGGAATGCCCCAGCAGCTCCTGGATGATGCGCAGGTCGGCGCCGTTACTCAGCAGGTGCGTCGCAAAGCTATGTCGCAGCAGGTGCGGATAGATGTTCGATTCCAGCCCTGAATGTTTCGCGCGCGTCTTTACAATCTGCCAAAGCCGCACCGTCGTCAGCTTCGTCCCGCGCACCGAGAGGAATATCTCGCTGCTGGAGCGTGGCTTCACGAGCTTCGGTCGCTCAGTCGACAGATATGCCGCGAGTGCGTCGCAAGCGCGCCGGCCGACCGGCACGAGCCGCATCTTATTGCCCTTCCCGGTGACGCGCAGGATCCGCTCGTCAGTGTTGAAATTCTCCAGGCGCGCATTCGCCAGTTCCGAGATGCGTAAGCCGCTCGCGTAGAGCAATTCCATGATCGCACGATCACGCAACCCGAGCGGCTCAGTCGTTTTGATGCTGTCGATTAACTGCTCCACCTGCAGCTCGTTCAACGTCTCGGGCAGGTAGCGTTCGATTCGCGGCAGCGTCAATGTCTCCGCAGGATCGCGCTCGATCCGTCCTTTCGCGGCGAGGAAGCGGAAGAAGATCTTCAACGCCACCACGATGAGCTTAATGGATGAGGCCGCCAGTCCGCCGCGTTTTCGCGTTGCGAGGTAGTCGGAGATCAGCGGCATCGTCACATCACGCGACGAAGTCACTTTGCGCGCGGTCGAGCACCAAGTTGCGAATTCCGCCAGCGAGCGCCGTGTCGAGAGTTGATAATTATCCGACAAGCCGCGCTCCGTCGCGAGGAAGCGGATGAACAAATCGATCTCCTCTTCCACAAGCGCGAGCGTCCGCGAAAGGGAAGGGGAAGGCAACGCGGTAGCGTCCATTCTTCTGTAGCGGCGGTTTGCAACCGCCGAACGTCTGGTCATAACCAGGCTTTCGACCGGCTCCAGAAGCATTTGACGCGTGGCTCTCCTGTCACGTTCAGCTCAGCTCAGCGATCTTTGAACAACCGCACGCCGTCATGCGTCTGACCTGCATCTGCATCTGCATCTGCATCCTCCGCGGGTGCACGTGCGAAGAATAAAAAGAAATCGTAGCTGCCCGCGAGACGCGATTCAGAAGAAGAGAGCGAACCCAGAAATTTTTTACTAGAATGAGTCTCGACCTAAACACGTTGCTGCAGGATTGGCCTCACGAATCCGGCTCGATCAAAGTGCGCAAAATTCCTGGCCTCGATGGCCGTGAGAAGCTTCAGCTGCGGATCGACCTCGGCATCCTCCAGATGGAGATGACCGGCCGCCCGGACGGTCACCGCCCGCACAATTGTGAATCGCTCCTCGAGTATCATCGCCGCCGCGCGACGCGTGCGGAAGGTCGTGGCGACGAGTACGAGCTCAGTAGCGACCAGTGCAACGAGCTGCAGCAGGAAGGCATTCAATATTATCACCGCTACCTCAGCCTGTTTCAGATCAACGACTTCACCTCCGTGATCCGCGACACGCAGCGGAATCTCGATTTGTTTGAGTTCGTCGCTGAGCACACCGACCGCGAAGAAGTCGGCTGGAGCTTCCAGCAATTTCGGCCTTACGTATTGATGATGAACACGCGGGCTAAAGCCTCCATCCTGCTCGGCGACGGGAAATTTGCCGACGCCATGCACGAGATCGAGCGCGGCCGCGATGCGATCCAGGAGTTCTTTCAGCAGTCGAACTTCCCCGAGCTTGCGCAGAAAAGCTCCGAGGTCGCGTTCTTGGAGGAGTGGCTCGAGGAAGTTAGCTCAAAGCGCCCGCTCTCGAAGCTCGAGATCATGCAGCGCGAGATGGAAGTTGCGATCGCGAGCGAGCTCTACGAGCGCGCTGCCGAGTTGCGCGATGCCATCCGGCTGCTCGAGATCCGCCAGTCG
>JALYXP010000190.1 GCA_030947045.1 Verrucomicrobiota bacterium
AGAAGCTCCGCCCGAAGGCGGAAGGTGGTCGCGCGAAAAAAGTCGCCGACGCGAAGTAGTTTCGCTAGAACCGGCGGATGGCCAGCTTCAACAAAGTCATTCTCCTCGGTAACCTCACGCGCGACCCGGAGGTCCGCTACACCCCGAAGGGTAGCGCCGTCGCTGACCTGGGCATCGCCGTTAACCGGCAGTACACTCTGGATAACGGCGAGAAACGCGAGGAGGTCACGTTTGTCGACGTTACGTTCTGGGGCCGGACAGCGGAAATCGCCGGCGAGTATTTGAAGAAAGGCCGCCCGGTCTTCATCGAAGGACGTCTTCAGCTCGATACGTGGGACGACAAAACGTCGGGACAGAAGCGGAGCAAGCTCAAGGTGATCGGCGAGAACATGCAGCTGCTCGGGGGCCGCGGCGCACCCGGCGAAGGCGGCGGCGATGAGCCGATGGGGAGCAGCAGTGGCGGCGGCGGCGGGGGGCAGTCGAGTCAGCGCAGCAACCGGTCAAGCACCCCGCCTCCGCGTCCGGGAGCATCCGAGCCCGACGACGACGAGATCCCGTTCTAGCTTTCTGCGCCCTCTGGCGCGACTCGAAGCCGCTGGCGCAGAAGCGTTGCGAGCAGCTACTCCACATGAACTCGACCGAAGCGTGTATCGCGCTGAACATGCTGCCGACCATCGGGCCAGTGCGACTGCGCAAGCTCTTGCAGGTGTTCGAGACACCCGAGCGGGTCCTGTCGGCGAGCGGCTCCGCCTTGCGCGGCGTTGATGGTGTCGGACCGGAAGTCGCGGAGCAGATTGTGAAGTGGGAGTCGACCGTCGACCTCGCTTCCGAGCTGCAGCGCATTCGCGAATTCGGTGCGAAAGTGATCACCGCCGAATCGGAATTCTATCCGAAGCAGCTTCGCGAGATTCACGCGCCGCCGATTGTTCTTTATGTCTGGGGCGAGCTGACGCCGCGTGACCAGCACGCAATCGGCGTTGTCGGTTCGCGAAGAACGACCCATTACGGCGCCGAATCCGCGAAGAAGCTTTCCTATCAACTCGCCTATGCCGGGATGACTGTGATCAGCGGTCTTGCGCGTGGCATCGACACTGCGGCGCATCAAGGCGCAATTGCTGCGAAAGGCCGCACTGTCGCGGTGATCGGGTCCGGATTGCTCAACCTCTATCCGCCGGAGAACGCCGCGCTCGCCGAGAAGATCGCAGGTGGTAGCGGCGCCGTGGTCTCCGAGTTCTCGATGGAAGTCCAGCCAGATCGCCAGACTTTTCCGATGCGCAACCGCATCATCAGCGGCTGGAGCCAGGGAATCCTCGTTGTCGAGGCGGGGCTTAACAGCGGCGCGCTGATCACGGCGTCGCAGGCGCTAGAGCAGGGGCGTTCCGTCTACGCGGTGCCAGGTCACATCAACGCTCCGAGCGCGCACGGTTCGAATCGGCTGATCCAGCAAGGCGCGAAGTTGGTGATGGAAGCTAACGATATCCTTGACGACCTGAACATCCTATTGCCGGACGCAAAGCCGGTGCCCGAAGCTGCCGCGCGCCAGATGCCGGCGTTGACCGATGACGAACGCCGCGTCTACGACGCGATCGAAGCCTGCGAAACTTCGATTGATGACATCACCACGAAATCAGATTTGCCAAGCGGGAGTGTCTCTTCTACCCTCCTGCGCCTTGAGCTAAAACGGCTCGTGAAGCAGTTGCCCGGGAAATATTTCGTCAAACTCGGGTAACTTCGCCCGGTCTGTGCTGCTATCTCAAGGCCTCGCGTCGCGAGCTTGTCATCCCATGTCGAAATCACTCATTATTGCCGAGAAGCCGAGCGTCGCCGCTGACTTGGCGCGCGCGCTCGGCAACGTGCCGAAGAAAGGCGACCACTACGAAAACGACGAATACGTCATCTCGTCAGCGGTGGGCCATCTCGTCGAGCTCGAGATGCCCGAGGATATCGACAAGAAGAAGTATGGTTTCTGGCGACTCGAGACGCTGCCGATCATCCCTGAGAAATTTGGGCTAAAGCCGATCGCGGATTCGAAGAGCCGCTACGATCAAATCAAGAAGCTGCTCGCTCGCAAAGACATCGACGGCGTGGTGAACGCGTGTGACGCCGGGCGCGAAGGCGAGCTGATCTTCGATAACATTTACCGTCTCACGAAATCGAAGTTGCCGGTGAAGCGCGCCTGGATGCAGACGATGACCGCGCAGGGAATTCGCGAAGCTTTCAAGACGTTGCGCGATGGCGAACAGATGGCCGGGCTCGCTGACGCCGCTCGTTCACGCAGCGAGAGCGATTGGTTGATCGGCATCAACGGCACGCGTGCGGTCACGAAACGCCTCTTCGGTTCACGCGGCAAGAACGTGGCGTCAGTCGGTCGCGTGCAGACTCCGACGCTCGCGATTGTCTTCGCACGCGAGCTGGAGATCCGGAATTTCAAGCCGCGCTCATACTGGCGCGTGACGGCGAAGTTTGCGATCGCGAAAGGCGGATACGACGGCGTTTACCAACGTCCTAATTTTAAAAGAGCTGAGGGCGACGAGCATGATCGGATCGATCGACTTTGGGATGAGGCAGCGGCCGATGCAGTAGTCGCAGCGTGTCAGGGTCAGCCGCTTGCCATAGTTACCGAAGAGAAGAAATCGTCCAGCCAGGCATCACCGCGGCTTTACGATCTGACGACGTTGCAACGCGAGGCGAATAATCGCTTCAGTCTTTCCGCGCGTCGCACGCTGCAGATCGCGCAAGCGCTTTACGAGCGGTATAAGGTGATCACTTATCCGCGAACGGACTCGCGTGCCTTGCCGGAGGATTACATCGCGACCTGTCAGCAAACGCTCGGCGGCCTCGCAGGCGATCTCGGCAAACATGGACGCGTCGCGCTGGAGCGCGGCTGGGTGCGGCCTAACAAGCGCATCTTCAACAACGCGCAGATCTCCGATCACTTCGCGATCATTCCGACGACGACCGAGCCGAAGAATCTCGATGAGATGGAGAGCAAGGTTTACGACATGATTGCTCGTCGTTTCGTCGCCGCGTTTTATCCAGCGGCGGAATTCGATGTGACGACGCGCACGAGCACGGTCGCCGCAACGCACAGCTTCAAGACTGAAGGGAAAGTGCTGACCGCGCCGGGCTGGCTCGCTGTCTATGGTCGCAGTACGGTTGATGATAACGCTGACGAGAAAGCGCTCCCGGCGTTAGCTCCCGAGGATAAGGCGCAGGCGAAGACAACGTCGGTCGAGTTGCACGACGAAACGACGAAGCCGCCGCCGCGTTACACTGAAGCGACGCTGCTTTCTGCGATGGAAGGCGCCGGCAAACTGGTGGACGACGAAAGTATGGCGGAGGCCATGAAGGAGCGAGGCCTCGGCACGCCCGCGACGCGCGCCGACACGATCGATGGTCTGATCAATCAGAAATACATGGAGCGTAATCAGCGCGAGCTCGTGCCGACGACGAAGGCTGAGTCTTTGCTGCAATTTCTTGCCGCGGTGAAGGCGGACGCGCTGACCAAACCCGACATGACGGGCGAGTGGGAATACAAGCTCCGCCAAATGGAGCACGGCAAATTTCCTCGCCGCGAGTTCATGTCTGAGATCGTCGAGGTCACGAAAGGCATCGTGGATCGGACGAAGAATTTTGAGGAGGACGAGTCGGATTCGCGCGTCACGGAC
>JALYXP010000234.1 GCA_030947045.1 Verrucomicrobiota bacterium
CTCGACGCGATGCTTCGTCTTTACGATCCGCAAGAAGACTAGCTGAAACGGCCCTGCGGTCGAAATGCAGACTGTTGTATACATGCTAACATCCGATCAAGAGAACGTTGTGTATGATCTTACGCAAATTTAGTTGTGATTTTGCAGGAACGGCGAGCCCCGGCGCGCTTCGTCATCAATCAGTGCCAACTCGCGATGGCACTGATGCTTGTGAAGGTTGTTACTCTTATAAAGCACTAGTGCGCCCATCATTCACGCGAGAGGCGTAATGACGAAAAAAGTCCGGCTCGACATAGCGCTAGTTGTTCAAGGGCTCTCCGAAAGTCGCGAGAAAGCACAGCGGGCGATCATGGCCGGTCAGGTGCGTCGAGGTGACGAAGTGCTGAACAAGGCGTCGATCTTGGTCGATCCCGGCGCCGACCTTTCTCTAACCGAGCCGTCGCGATATGTCGGTCGCGGCGGGTTGAAGCTCGAGGGGGCACTTGACCATTTCGGGGTCGATCCCGGAAGAACGGTCGGCCTCGACATCGGAGCATCAACTGGCGGCTTCACTGACTGCCTCCTCCAGCGCGGGGCGACAAAGGTCTACGCCATCGACGTCGGCCACGGCCAGCTCGCTTGGAAAATCCGCACCGATCCACGCGTCGTCGTACGCGAAAACCTGAATGCGCGGCGCCTCAGCAGCGCTGACATCCCCGAGCCGATCGACATTTGCGTAATCGACGTCTCATTTATCTCCCTGACTTTGATCTTGCCGAACGCCTTTGAGTTGATAACTCCAACCGGTGTGATCCTCGCGCTCATCAAGCCGCAATTCGAGCTGCGGCCCGAGGATGTCGGGCGTGGGGGAATCGTGAGAGACCCGCTCCTGCACGACAAGGCACAGGAGAAAATCGCCGGGTTCGTGCAAAATCTTGGCCACTCAGTCGTAGGGCTGACATCATCGCCGATCACCGGGATGGGCGGTAACCAGGAGTTTTTCCTATGCGCCCGAAAACCGTCGGCTTAATCGCAAACACCGGTAAAGCCGGCGCGGCGGACTTGGTTCGCGCCGTCACCGAAGAATTCTCGCGCGCTTCCGTGAAGGTGCTGTCCGACGTAAACACCGCGGCCTTAAACGGCGAAAAATCCTCGTTATCTATCGAGGATCTCGGCCGCCAGGCGGATTTGATCGTCGTCCTGGGCGGTGACGGCACCATCCTTAGCGCCGTCGGGCAGCTCGGCGACGCGATTAAGCCGATTTTCGGTCTTAATATCGGCTCGTTGGGATTTTTAACGTGCTCGGCGTCAGCTGATTATCGCGAAGCCGTGGAGTGCATCGCCGCTGGGAAAATGGTCTTCAGCGAACGCGCGCTGCTCGACGTTCATCTCGATCCGATCGGCCCGGAGCCAAGCCAGTTCCTTCGTTGCCTAAACGATGTCGTCTTCAGCCGTGGAGAGATTTCCCGACTCGTGCGCGTGGCCGTGCGGGTGAACGGTGAGGCGCTCACTGAGTTCAACGCCGACGGTCTGATCATTGCCACGCCGACGGGCTCAACCGCATATTCGCTCTCCGCCGGCGGGCCGATCCTGGCGCCAGAGTCCGGAGCGCTTGTCATCACGCCGATCTGCCCGCATACGTTGACGAATCGCTCGATCATCGTCGACGAATCGGCGGTCATCGAAGTCGAAGCGACCGAGCAAGAGTACCCGATTTTCCTGACCGTCGACGGCCGCGATCCGCTTCAGATCGAGTCGGGTTCGATTGTGACGGTGCGCAAAGCGGCGCAGAGCCTGCCACTGGCGGCCTTACCGGGCGTGTCGTTCTTCAGCGTGGTCCGTCAGAAACTGAAATGGCGGGGCAGTAACGTGTAAAGAGATTACCGATCTGTCGCGCAGTCCCTGCGATCGCTTGATTAGGCCGCCTCATACGTCGCTTGGTCCTTTCGCTAGTGGATTGCCTCGTCGCTTCAAGAGATCGCAGACAAGAAACGCTACGCCGATCATGATCATAACGTCTGCAACGTTGAATATCCCCGTGTGAAGCAGGCGGACACGAATGAAGATGAAGTCTGTGACGAGACCGTGTCTCGCGACGCGGTCGATGAGATTGCTGGTTCCGCCGGCCCACACCAGGGCAAGGCCAGTGAAGGAAGAGCGGCTGAGCTGAGCACCCCTGGTTAGATATGCCGCCAAGGCAAGCAGGCCAAGCCCGACGGCGACAGTGAGCAACCACAGTCGCAACGAATCGGGAAGTGAGGTTCCAAGACTTAGGAAAGAACCAGGATTCTCGGCCAGCCGAAACTCGCCAAACCCGCCCGGCAGCGTGACGGAGCCGCGCTGCCTGAGTTCTGTGCGAGCAATATGCTTCGAAGTCTGGTCGCAACCCACAGTGCACACCAGGATCAGCAGCAACATGAGCAAACGAGACTTGCGTGAAGTAGGCATATTCAGTCGCCTAATGAAACACAAGATCAGCATCAGAGCGGGGCGCGGCTCGCTTGAGGGAATGTGGATAGGTCATGGAAGGAAAGGTTGTGCTGGACGGGACCCGGACCGGAGTCTCCAGTTTTCCTTGATGGAATGGGAAGCAAGACCCGATTCAGCATGGTGATTATGGCGTAGGTGCTGGCTGGTGGATTGGCGTCCAGATCCCCGACTGAAATAACCACGACTCGCCGGTGATAACGTCAAGCTTCATCGTGCCAGCGTTGACGCTCGTCGCGCCTTGTGGCGCGAATAACTGGTAACGCACGTATGATTGAGGCGACGGTTGGCAGCTCGCGAAGCTGCCGACAATAACGAGGCTGATTACAGCGCTAGTGAGTGACTTCATCCGGCGATGATACCATCGGCACACAACTGCCCGAGCTTATAATCCTTCGATGGAAACCCGGGATGCTAATAAAGAAGCCCTCGACAGGTCGAAAAAACGGACCGAATCAGAGCCGGTGCGCGGCGAAGAGCTTGTTGAATCTGAAGACCTGAAGCGGGCTCTGCTCCGCTCAAAGTGAAGAAATACCGTCTTCGGACATACGAGTCGCGGCACTTAAAACGCCGTTTTACCTAGATCCCGAAAGCGGCGGCGTAAGCCAGCCGTGAAAAAAGAGGGAATACGATGATGAGGGTCAGTTGAATTTCCATACTGAACCGGCACCAACACCAAGCGATTTCATATGACATATATTGTCTGATGTGTTCATTGAAGGTAAAAGTGCGTCAATTTCAGTTTCTAGTGTCACCTTTTGACATGGTAGTCGCATGGCAGATACGCTGGGTGATGCGGTTCGCGGTCGTTTTCGGCGTTTGGGCAGCGGCGATCGCATGCACGGTGCGCGTGGCGCGATCGCAGCAGCTACAGCTCGATCCGAGAGTTTTGCGAGCCCCGATCCTTTCCACAGGCACGACTTCGCAAGCGGATCAGTCGCTCCGCGTTACC
>JALYXP010000277.1 GCA_030947045.1 Verrucomicrobiota bacterium
AGTCCTTCATCAACGCCTCGCTCCGCAGCTGACCGCGGCGGTCTGTGTAGCCGAGGCGCTTGGCGATTTCGTCCTGGAAATTGAGATGGAGAACGTCGAGCGCGCGGCCGTTCACGTAATGAAGATCTGTCCGCACCCGCAGCACGAAATCGTAGGCCGCTTCAATTCTCCGTTGGTCTGCTTCCGACAGCCAGCCTTGCCCGACGAGATGGTTGGTCGTTAACGCGCCGTGCTTGAAGAAGGTCGTCCAGAGGAGGTTCTGATAGTCGCGCAGCCCTCCGCAGCCGCTTTTCAGATGCGGCTCCTGCATGTAGACGCTGTCGCCAAATTTTTGATGGCGCGCAGCCTGATCGCGCATCCGCATCTGGACGTATGCGTGCTCGTGCCCCAGCACGCACTCATCGCGGAAACGTTCGCGAAACGATTCGAACAAGGGGCCTTCGCCAGCGAGAAAACGGGATTCGAGCATCGCGGTTTTCGTCAGCATATCGGTGTTCGCCTGCTGCGTGGCTTGCTCTACCGAGCGCGTGGAGTGGCCGACCTTGAACCCGATATCCCAGAGGAGATAGAGTACCTGTTCGACGACGGCGGCGCCGAAGACGGAGACCTCGCCGCCTTCATCACCGTGGACGAACATCACGTCGACATCGCTGAAGGGATTTAGCTCGCCGCGCCCGTATCCGCCGAGCGCCACCATTGCCAAGGGCGTCGCATTAGTCGCGCCGTGCTCGCGCGCGTACGACGAGGCGGCGTTAAAGACATGACGCAGCAGCACGTCGACGAGGTCGACGCGGAGAGCGCAGATTTCGCGGCCGCCGCCACCCGCCTGATGTTTGAGTCGGAGACGGTGCTCCTCGATGCGCAGAAACTTTTTGTAGAGCGGCAGCACCGCTGTTGGCTGCAAATCACCGGCTGGTGCGAGCTCGCGCTCCGCATGCGCCAACACTTTTTCGAGATGGCGCGGCATCAAGCTCCGCTACAGCTCGATCGCGTAGCGCTTCATTTTATTGTAGAGCGTCGGTCGCTGAATCCCCAGCACCTGCGCGGCCTTTTTCTTGTTCCCGTGACACTGCGCGAGCGCCTGCAGAATCGCATTCCGCTCAAGGTCATCAAGGTTAACGAGGCCGCCGTTTTGTTGCGCGCCGCGGTCGACCCTTTGTAACGCCGCCGGTAGCTGCACCTCTGCCGGAAGTTCTTTCACGCCGATCATGTTTTGGCGTGCGAGCACGACCGCGTACTCCATCGTGTTTTGCAGCTCACGCACGTTTCCCGGCCAGCCATAATCAAGCAGCTTCTGGAAGGCTTCCGGCACAATTTCCGGCTCGTCTTTGCCAAGCTGCTGCGCGAACCGTTTTACGAACGACGCGACCAGGGGAGGGATGTCTTCCTTGCGTTCGCGCAGTGGAGGAATCTCGATTTGGAAGGTATTCAGCCGGTAATACAAGTCCGCGCGCAACCGGTTATCAGACAGAGCCTGCGAGATCGGGCGGTTAGTTGCGGCCACCACGCGGAAATCGGCTTTTAGCGTCTTCGTGCTGCCTAACGAGCGATACTCCCGTTCCTGCAGCACGCGCAGAAAACGCGTCTGCAATTCCGCGGGCATCTCTGAAATTTCGTCGAGAAACAACGTGCTGCCGCCCGCTTCCGCGATCATTCCCGGGAAGTCGTTCATCGCGCCCGTGAACGCGCCTTTCACATAACCGAACAGCTCCGACTCGATCATCGCCTGCGGAAACGCCGCACAGTTCAGCTTCACCATCGGCTTCGTAGCCCTTCGGCTGCGCGCATGGATGACGTTCGCGATCACTTCCTTGCCGACGCCGCTTTCGCCGGTGATCAGCACGTTTGCTTCGGAAGGTGCCATCGCGTTGATCAGCTCGTGGATCTCCTGCATGACTTTGCTCTTGAAGACCGGCGCGATCTTCGTCTCCGCGATTTCCAGCCGCTTCTCGAGCTGCTGCGTTTTTTCTCGAAGCTCCTCCGTTTCGCGTACCAACGATTGCTTCTCCAGCGCTTTCTCGATCAGGCTCAGTAGCTCTTCTGGCGCGTATGGTTTGCTGATGAAGTGATACGCGCCGCGCTTGATCGACTCGATCGCGTTGGCCAGTGAATCATGTGCAGTGAGAATAATCACCTGCGTGTGAGG
>JALYXP010000286.1 GCA_030947045.1 Verrucomicrobiota bacterium
GTGTCGATTGAGTTCAACGATAACTGGAAGGACTCTCCTAGTCGCGATGAGATCGCCTCCAGTGGATTCGCTCCATCCGACGACCGTGATTCGGTCATCTCCCGCACACTTAGCCCAGGGTCGTATACGGTCCTGGTGCGAGGTAAAGGCAACGCCACCGGGATCGCAGTGGTTGAAGCCTACGACCGCACCCAGAATGCGGCGTCACAGGCTGCAAATATCAGCGCTCGTGGCTCCGTCGAAAACGGCGATAACGCCCTGTTCGGCGGTTTTATTGTGAATACACAGTCGAGCGGAACGCGTGTTCTCGCTCGCGGCATTGGACCTTCGAATAAGTCGCAGGTGCCAAACGTCCTGAGCGATCCGACCATCGAGCTGTATGACGCGAATGGTGGCAGTATTGGCTTCAACGACAACTGGAAGGATTCGAGCGACCGAGCTGAGATCGAGTCCACCGGTCTAGCGCCGAAGGATGATGCAGAAGCTGCGGTGATCCTGAACGTCACGCCGGCCGCTTACACCGCGATCGTTCGCGGAAAGAACGGCGCTACTGGTGTAGGTCTCATCGAGATCTACAACGTCCCTCGCGCTTCCACCGCACAGTAAACAGCAAAGCGCCCGACCGAACACAACCAGCCTCGCGAGACTCCGTTCTCGCGAGGCTGTTTTGTTCGCGCGTGAACCAGAATCAGAGCTTTTTCAGCACCGCCTCAGCAGCAGCTTTCAAGGTCGCAAGCTTCTTCTCCTGCGTGTCGCCCGGGCCGCCGCCGACGCTGAGCCGAAAGAAATGCGGGCCCTTTAACACGTACAGAACTCCGCCAAACCGCTGTGGAATGACGAACGCTTCTTCGCCTAGACCGTCGATCTTTGCAGGCTTCGTCTTCTTCTCCTCTTTTTCCCCTTCTTCCTCCTTATCGAAATCGCGTTCGAAAATTTCTTTCCATGCCTTCTTCGCCCGCGTGTCGCCCGCTCCCGCACCTTCCCAGACTGCAAGAACCATCGAATCCGCAGCACTCGGTAACTCGAAATAGCATTGCGACACTGCCAGCCCTCGATCGGTTCGTTCACTCATCTTCCGATCCTTTACCGGCGCGCCCGCGATCGCCTGGATGTCTTCGTCCGTCAGCAGAGTGCCTGCGTCGATCGGCGGATGCGCAGGCGCCTGCGCCGTCTCGGCTTTCGCCTCTTCAGTCGCGACATTTGATGCCGGTACCGCGGGAGCCGACGAGGCCTCCTCGTGTTTCGCGCACGATGCCGCCGCGCAGACCAGTAGGCCTGCGGCGATTGTGGGGAATGTGCGATGCGCAAGAGTGTTCATATCTTTGAGTTCGTTTCGGATTGATCTTGCCGTGCGCGCTCACCTTCGGCAAGCGCCCCGCCATTCTGTAAAACACCGCTTTCGCATCGACCCAAATCGCGCCTAAACTTCCGGAACTTGGCTCCGCAACGTTATCTCCCATTCGTGATCATCGGCGTCGTTGCGGTCACCGCTGCGACCGCCGGCACTTTGATCTACCGCACGAAACATGCGCGCGTTGCATCCCTGGCCGCGCAGACCGCGGCCGACAACAGGGGTGGCAAACCAGGCGCCAGCCCGACGCATGCGCAGGGCCCCGAGGTCGCGCCGGTGACGATCGAGGAGTTTGGCGATTTCCAATGCCCGCCGTGCAGCGCGCTAGCGGCGACTTTGCGGACGTTCGAACACGACTATCCGGGCAAGCTGCGCGTGATCTTCCGGGAATATCCGCTCGACATGCACAATCATGCGCGACTCGCCGCACTCGGCGCGGAGGCTGCCGGTTTGCAAGGCAAATTCTGGGAGATGCACGAGCAGCTCTACACGAAGCAAAACGACTGGAGCAAAGAGGAGGACTTCCGACCGATGCTGAACCGATATGCGGCGGCGATCGGGCTCGACTCCGCGCGCTTCGCGAAAGACCTCGAGAGCGACAAAACGCAGTCGCGATTAAAGCTCGATCGCGAGCGCGCGACTTCGCTTGGCGTCAACGCCACGCCGACTGTTTTTATCAACGGCCAGCTCGTTCCCCCAAACCTGCGAACGACCGAAGGACTGCGCACCGCAATCCAGG
>JALYXP010000287.1 GCA_030947045.1 Verrucomicrobiota bacterium
CAGCGAATCAATGAGGCGCGCGTCGCAGTTTTGGTCGAGTGTAGCGGCTGCACTGTCGATTTAGAGGAGTTTTAGGGTTGCGGGAAACTGGGCGAGCGCCCTTTATCTCCGTGGTTGCACTTGCCGCGGTGGTTTCGCTCGCGGTCGGTGCGCTCTGGTGGACGATCACGTTGAGGCACGAGCGCGTTGCGGCAGTCGAGCTGATTGATGGCTCGGAAAACTTGCACGTCCGCGCGGATGGCAGAGCAGATCAGTTGCGCAGCTTGCCTGGACCATTGCAGGAGTTGGTCGCGGACGCGTTGCGCACCGGGCGCCTTCAGATTCCGTCGGACGTGGTCGCGCTTAAACGGAAAATCCCGCCGAAGTCGGCGTTGTCTGTAGCGCAAGCGTCTCCGCTTCGTTTGCTCACGCCGGTGGGAACGTGTGTGGCTGATGGGCACCCGCAGTTTCGCTGGACGCCGCAGCGCGATGCTGCTGGATACCGAGTCGCGGTTATCGCAACAGCTACGAACGCGACTGTTTCCAGCGGAGACTTGTCGGCGCGGCAATTGGACTGGGCGCCCGACCCGGCGTTGCCTGCAGGCGAGACTTACCGATGGGAGGTGGAGGCGTTTCGAGACGGAGAGGTGCTCGCGCGGAGCCCTGCCGGGACGGACGGTGAAGCTCGATTTTGCGTGCTGTCTTCCGCGCAGCTCGGGGACTTCGAGGAACTGAGACGCGCTGCGGGTAACTCCCGCCTCGCGATTGGAGTCGCAGCGGCGAGCGCCGGTCTGCTCGATGAGGCTGCGGCGGAGTTCTATGCGCTGGCCGTGCAAAACCCGCGCTCGGAGATTGTGCGACGGTTGTTGGAACAGCTGGATGCGAACAAGCGTTAGACGTCGTCGCACAGTTGTCGCTAACGCATTTGCGGTGAGGGTTAATCAAGCTGTGATGGCCAAAGCCGCGTCGGAAAAATTTCACCACAATGTCTACGTCATCCTTCTCGACGCGAAGGCGGCGAAGCATCCGTCCGTCTTGCGCGTGAACCCGAAGCGCGATGCGCAAAAGCCGTGCGTCTATGTTGGGATGAGCGGATTGCCGCCGGAACATCGCTTCGAAAACCATAAACACGGCTACAAGGCGGCGTGGGTGGTGGAGAGATACGGGGTCCGTCTTTTGCCGGAACTCTATGAGCATCTGAATCCGATGCCATATGAAGCAGCGCTGCAGATGGAGCTGGAACTTGCCGAAGATCTACGCGCGGAAGGATACACGGTGACGGGCGGCCACTAGCCGCGCGGCGCCGTTGTCGCGGGTCCGACGCGCTGAGAAATACACCGCTGAAAGCGCCGCAACTGCTCCGAATAAAGGGCGGAGGCTGGCGTCCAAGAGTGCTCGACTATGGAAACCGGCGTCCAATTCGCAAAACCGATCCGTCTTCAGGCTGCGCAGGCAGGCTGGCCGGAAGCGGTTCACGATCGTTCGACGACGGTGATGGCCCCGGACGGTGAGGCTCCCGAAAACATGGCTCGAAAATCGAATGTGCTCCGCGCAATTGGCGCCGGATTTCTGCTCACCTTCGTGCAGTTGTTCGTCGTCGTCGTTCTCATCGCGCCGGAGGGGCCGCTCGTTTACCGCTACGAGACGCTCGTGCAGCATGATAGCTACTGGTTCGCGAACATCATCGAGCGTGGCT
Organism: Verrucomicrobiota bacterium; assembly: GCA_030947045.1. Classification (GTDB taxonomy): domain Bacteria; phylum Verrucomicrobiota; class Verrucomicrobiia; order Chthoniobacterales; family UBA10450; genus JACCTI01. The sequence goes on from JALYXP010000287.1 coordinate 1,676, forward strand.
ACGATTCGATCCTGCCTCCGATCACGCGGAAGATGATGGAGGTCTCGAATGTCGCGTTTTTCCCCGCTTATCCGACGATCGCCGGTGCGGTGCACAAATGGGGCGGCCTGAGCATCTATGATGCGATGCTCGTCACCGCACAGCTCGCAGCGTGGGGTTTCTGGAGTTACTTTTTCCTCTTCTGCGATCGCTGGAACATCAGGCCGCTCCGGCAGTTTTGCGGCGCGCTCGCGATTGCGGCGCATCCGACGGCGTTCTTCCTGATCGCGGCTTACTCGGAATCGCTTTTTTTGATGGCGCTCTTCGGTTTCATCTACTGGAGTACGGGTGAAGGTCGCACCGCGAAGATCCTCGCGGCGGTGCATGGCATTGTGATGTCAGCCACGCGCATCGTGGGGATTCCGTGCGCGCTCTTTCCGATGGTGCGGGCCTTTTTCGAGGGCGGCTGGAAGCGGGTGCGTAATTTGCCTTCTTTCATGAGGCATCACGTCAGCGCGGTTGTGCTCAGCTTTTCAGCGATGCTCGGGGCGATCGGGTTCTTTATTTACTGCCTCGTGCGGTGGGGCCGTTGGGACCTCTACATGCAGACGCAATCGGCCGGCTGGGCGATCGTGCCGGACTACCTCGCAGTCTTCAAGTTAAGTAGCTATCGCTGGCTGATCCCGCCGCTCGATGACCCGACGCAGGCGAGCCAGATGACGATGACACTTGGCGCGATTTCGTTCGTCGTCATCGCGCTGGTCGAGCTCTTGCCGGCTCTGCGTCAGCGAACGGCGTGGCAGACTCGGATGGGACTATATTTCTGCGCTTTCATCACCTACTACATCGCCGTCAGCGGCGTCGCATCGGTGCAAATGGAGAGCATGCTCCGTTACCAGTTCTGTGCGCACGCTCTAATCGTGCTGGCGCTTTTGCACTTTTTGGCCCAATTTCACAATCCGCCAGTGCTGGCGCGTGCGTTTGGCATTGCAGCCATCGTGCTCTTGAGCGCGGCGGCACTCGGCCTGCAGGGTTGGTATGTCTGGAATTTCACCCGGGGCGGCTGGGTAGCTTAAAAAATCATGAAAACAAATGTAGCGATCATTGGTGCGGGACCGGCTGGACTGACAGCGGCGTATCTCCTTTCTAAGAACAACGTGGACGTCACCGTCCTGGAGGCAGACCCGGTTTATGTCGGCGGTATCTCGCGCACCGCGACCTACAAAGGATTCCATTTCGACATCGGCGGGCATCGGTTCTTCTCGAAGTCGAAAGAGGTCAATGAGTTCTGGAGCGAGATTCTGCCGAACGACATGCTGAATCGGCCGCGTTCGTCGCGCATTTTTTACGGCGGGAAATTCTTCGCCTATCCGCTGAAAGCGATGGAAGCGCTGATGAAGCTCGGCGTGGTGAAGTCGACCCTCTGCGTGCTTTCCTACGCGAAGGC
>JALYXP010000322.1 GCA_030947045.1 Verrucomicrobiota bacterium
AGGCTGCAGGCGCGCAATGCTTCTTCATACGCCGCGCATTGCAGATCGAGCTGAAGATGAACGCGTCGCGTTTCGAGCAGGTTCGCGATGCGCAAAGGCACCTCGAGATGGTCGAGCGGCTTGAGCAGAAAATCGGACGCGCCCACCTGCAGGGCCACGCGTTTCGTTTCATCATTCGAATCCGCCGTCAGCACGACGACCGGTAAAAATAGATCGCCTGCAGCGGGACGAAGTGCCTCGAGAATCTCGCGTCCGCTGACATGCGGCATCATCCAATCCAGCAGCACGATGTCGGGCGCGAAGTCCGTGCAGGCAGCCAGCGCAACGCGCGAATCGGAGATCGTTTGCACGCGTGTGTAGCCAGCTTCTGCGAGCATCTCCGAAAGCAGCGCGACGTTGAGCGGCTCGTCGTCGACCACGAGGATCTTCATCTTCCGCCGGTCGGCTTCGTGGCCATTCATGAGATGACTCATTGCGAGAGGCGGCGGCGTTAAAAAGCTTCCGCGGCTTCGCCAGCGGCCAGCGCTCCAGATCGCGGCATCGCTTCTTCGATCACGCGGAGGAATTCTCCGACGTCGAGCGGCTTCGTAAGGTAGGTATGCGCGCCAGCCGCCATGAGGCGCTTGATCTGGCTCGGCGTGGCGTCGGCGCTGATAACGATAACGGGAATGTCGCGTGTTTTCGGATCGCGTTTCAGCTGGGCCAACACATCCCAGCCTGGCACATCCGGCAGATGCAGGTCGAGCAGGACGAGATCCGGGACGTGTTCGCGCGCGAGGTCCAGTCCCATCTGACCCTGCATCGCCGACATCAGCTCGATCGGAGATTCGTCCGCAAGCAATTGCTCGATCAGCGTGAGATTCGAGAGATTGTCTTCAACGTAAAGAATCGTCCGCTTGTCGCCTGACGCAGACGAACGCAGTTCGGCGCGCGGTCCGGTTTGAGCAGCGATTTTGGCCAGCGGAGATTGTGCGCACGGCAGCTCGATCCAAAAGTTACTGCCGGTGCCGACTTCGCTTTCGGCGCCGATCGATCCCTGCATCGCTTGCATTAAGCGCTGGCATAAAGCGAGACCGAGCCCCGTACCTTCAACGGATGACTGTTCGGCGCCAAGTCGATCGAACGGAACAAAGAGCCGCGGTAGTTTCTCGCGCGCGATTCCCGCTCCAGTATCAGAAATTCCGACCCGCATTTTACCGGACTCGCATGGCGTGCAGGTGACGCGCACTTCTCCACCTTCGGGTGTGTATTTGAGAGCATTGCTGAGCAAATTCAGCAGCACCTGTTTTAAGCGCTGACGATCGCCGAGCAGGAAACAGTTTTCATCGTTCGCGTTCGGCCGCGTGATCCGGATCGCGCGCTCGGCGGCGAGCGGACGCATGAGACTGACGGCATCTTCGAGCGCGTCGCGCAGGCAGACCGGCTCGAGCGACATTTGCAGCTTACCGGCCTCGATGCGGCTGATATCGAGCACCTCGTTGATCAGCTGCAAAAGATGACGCCCCGCACTGATGATGTGTGCGACGCGATTGCGTTGGGTCTCGGTCGGACTCTGTCGTTCGATCAACTGGCTGAACCCGAGGATCGCGTTCAAGGGCGTCCGCAGTTCGTGGCTCATGCGCGACAGGAAATCGCTCTTCGCGTGATTCGCGCGATCAGCCTCTTCTTTCGCTTCACGCAGCGCGTTCTCCATCCGCGCCCGTTCGGTCGTGTTGTGTGCGACGCAAAACGCCTTTTGGTCGGCTTCTGACCAGGTGACCGACCAAAGCACATCGACGATCGTGCCATCCTTCCGCACGTAGCGATTCACGAAATCCGCCGCGCGTCCGGCGATCACGATATGCGCCGCGGCATTGTCCGTTTTCTCGAGATCGTCGGGGTGCACAAAGTCGCTGTAGGGGCGGCCGATCATTTCGTCCGGCGCGTAACCAAACAACTCCTCCGAGGCGGCGCTCATGCTCAGAAAGCGATGGCTCGGATCGATCACGCAGATCACATCCTGCGAATTATCCATGATGAGCTGGTTCGCGTGCAGCGCAGCTTCCAGCTCGAGCTTGTTCTGCCGGAGCGATTCCTCGGAACGACGACGCTCGCTGATGTTCTCCACCATCACGAGGTAGTGACGCGGCTCGCCTTGCTCGCCGCGGATCATGCAGGCAGTGCGCTTCGTCCAAAGCACCTCGCCGTTCTTCCGAATCAACCGCTTCTCGCCGGTATAGCTGTTCAGCCCATTCATCAACTGCCGCGCACGCTCGCGGCCGTCCTCGACATCGTCGACGAGCGTCATGCCTTCCATGGTGAGATCGGCGAACTCTTCCTCGGAATAACCCAGCATCGTGCAGAGGGTCGAGTTCACCTGGAGGAAATGCTCGTCCAACGCGACGACCGCCATCCCGATCGGTGCTTCATCGAAGATCTGCCGGTAATCCCGCTCGTCGGGAGCGAACCGGCTTGTGCGCGGAAGTGGGAGCACCCCGTGGGCGCGCGAGTCAGTTGTTACGGCCGTCTTTGAGTTTGAGAGCAGCGATTCCACCGGGCTTTGCTAAAGCAAAAGCCGTTCCAAGTATCCGCGCGGCGCAGGTTTGCGCTTCGGTGCGGACAAGAGTTCGGCTACCGCTCCGGATTCACCGGGAAATGCTTGTTCTTCAGCTTCTCGGGGACGCGCTCCGTCTGCTCCGATTCGATCTCTTCGGTCGCGGCGCCGAGCGCATCGTAGGCTTCGCGATTTTTCTTCGCGCGCGCCATGTAACAGACCGCGTGGGCGAGGGGAATGCGCGCTTCCGGCATCCCGATAAACTCGACCGCCTGCTGCGTCGCGATCGCGAGCGGCAGTGCTTCGGCGTCCGCCAGGCCAACGTCTTCGCTCGCAAAAATCACGATTCGCCGCGCGATAAAACGGAAGTCTTCGCCGGCATGCAGCATCTTCGCGAGCCAGTAGATCGCGCCTTTCTCGTCGGATGCACGCATGCTCTTGATGAAGGCGCTGATCGTATCGTAATGCGCATCGCCCGCGCGATCATACACGATCGCTTTTTGCTGGATGCTTTGCTCGGCAACGGCGAGCGTGATGTGGCTTCTACGGCTCTCGTCTCGCGCGGTGGTCAGCGCTCCAATCTCAAGCGCGTTCAAACATTTCCGCGCGTCGCCATCGCTGATCTTTGCCAGGTGAGTGCGCGCTTCCGGATCGATCTGGACGTGCAGCCGACCGAGACCGCGTTCCTCGTCAGCGAGCGCGCGATCAATTAACTGCTCAAGCTGCTCGACCTTTAGCGGCTCGAGTTGAAACACCTGCGAGCGCGAGACGAGTGCGCTGTTCACATAGAAGAACGGGTTGTAAGTCGTCGCGCCGATCAGCCGTAGATTCCCACTCTCAACATCGGGCAGCAGGATGTCCTGCTGCGCTTTGTTAAAGTGGTGGATTTCATCGACGAACAGGATCGTCTTTTGTCCCGACGTCCGGACTCGATTTGATGCGCCAGCGACGACGCGACGCATATCTGCGACGTTGCTTTCAACGCCGCTGAGTCGTTCAAACTTCGCGCCAGTCATCCCCGCGATGATCTGCGCGAGCGTCGTCTTTCCTGTGCCCGGCGGGCCGGAGAGGATCACCGAGGGAAGCCGGTCTGCTTCGATCGCCCGCCGCAGGAGTTTGCCCGGCGCGAGGATGTGCTGTTGACCGACATACTCGTCCAGCGTGCGTGGCCGCATCCGGGCGGCGAGCGGCGCATCCGCGGCGATGGGCTTCGCCGCGCTGGCTGGCTGCGATTCAAACAGATCGTCCACGCTGAAATGTAAGGTGAACCCGAGCCCCCGTCACTCCCGAGCGAAGTCGAGCGACCCCGTGGCTTCACAACCGGCGTTGCGGGTGTTTGCGCTCCTGAGACTACTCGCCGCTTACTCTGAAGAGCCACGGGGTCCCTCGACTGCACTCGGATGACCGCAGGCACGTTGCGTGCTCCGCGATAACCCGGATATTCTCCGCTCATGCGCAAAATACTTTTGGCACTGCTCTGCATCTTCTGCCTGACGAGTCTCGGCAGCGGGCAAGGGCTTCCGTTTTCCACCGTCTTTAAGGGGCGCGATAAGTTCGATCAGCTTGTGAGCAAAGCGCGGGCGGGCAATTGGTCCGCGCTTCCGATCGGCGAACGTACCGCCACGGTGGGACAAGCGCTCGTCGGTACCGCGTATAAATCTTTCACGCTCGAAATCGATAACCGCATCGAGGCGCCGTCGGTTAATTTCGACGGCCTCGATTGCTGGACGTTCTTCGAGATCGCTCTCGGTTTTGCACGCATGATCGAAGAGCCAGCGGATAATTGGACACCGGAGCGGTTGCTGCATTACATCGAGGTCGATCGCTATCGCGATGGTCGCTCCACGGGCGAGTATCTCTCACGCCTGCATTATCTGGAGGATTGGTTTGCCGATAACGCGCGGCGCGGTCTGATCCAGGATCTGACGCGCAGCCTGGGCGGCCAGAGCGTGCCGCATGCTGCGCAGGAAATGCAGAAAGGCTGGAAGCATTACCGTTATCTGACGGCAAATCCCTCGCTACTGAAACCGCTCGCGCAAATGGAAGCACGCGTCTCGAGCCGGCCGCTTTATCAGATTCCTAAAAGCCGCGTCGCGGCGATCGAGCCGAAGCTGCAAAGCGGCGACGTGATCGGAATCGTCGCGCATGATGGACGCCTCTTCGGCACGGCCCATGTGGGCCTCGCCCTGCGCGGGAGCGACGGTGTGCTGCATTTCATGCACGCATCTTCGCCGCATAATTCTGGCAAAGTGATCGTCGATACAGAGCTGTCAAAGTACCTTTACCGCTACGGCAGCGACACCGGCATCATGGTGGCGCGGCCGATTCGCTGACCCGCGCATTACGCGACGTCTAAATCAATCGGCTGATCGCGTTGCATCGCGCAAGCGAGAGCGAAGCCGACCTTGCAGAGCGCATGTCGCCAGCGTCGGGCCCACTTACCGTTAGTCAGAGCAGGACGAAACGCGGGACGAATACGGACCCCATGCGTCCGGCATAAATCGATGCCTTCCGGCGTCCATAGCCCTCGCACGATTCCCGACCTGAGATACGGGATGGGCGATTCCGCGCTGCTCGCGTAGGAGAGCTGCAAAAGGTGGCGCGTCCGCGCGCTGCCGCGTGCTTCCATCTCCCACGCCGTTTCACCCGGGACAAGGGACGCCGCGAAGGCGCTAGTCTTCCAGAGCGCGACCTGCAGTCGCGTGCGACCACTCGAATCCGACGGTATGGGCGCGAAACGGTTGCGGGTTTCTGCGAACGCTGGCTCGAGAACAGACAGGTCAGCGAAACAAAGAGACGCAACATTTTCCTGAAACGCGACAGCGAAATCGTCGGCCAGCTGCACGCGATCGACGGGCCCAGTGAGCAGGTAATCTTCTTGGAAATAGAGGATGTATGGCGTGGTGATTTGTCCAAGGGCGATCTGCATGTTCCTGGCCCAGCCCTGATCTTTCCCCACGTGGATCGGTTTGATGAAAGACGACCGGACCGCGAGTTGGTTCAGAATCAGGAAGACGGGAAAAGGACAGTCGCTCCAGAACTTGCGGAAAAAAAAGGCGAACGGCTGCCAGGCGTCGAAGAAAGCATCACAGCTGGAGACCACGACGGAGACAGCTTCGGCGAAGTCCTCAAGCTTGGGTGTGGCTGAAGAGCGGTGATTCATTTTCAGCCTAGAAAAACATGCGCGCCCATTCATTTAGCACCCAAAGATTCCAAAGCCGCTGCGCATGATTCGCACGTCCCTGTTGGTGTTCCTCGAGGAAACGCGCCACCGCCTGCTCGTCTACATAGGGCGTCAACGCAGGATGCAGTGGGAGCAGCCCCTCGCGAATTTGTCCTCGCGCTTCGTTCCGCCACCAACGCGAGAGCGGCACGGAGAAGCCGCGTTTCGGCGCGTTCAGCACTTCCGACGGAAGGTCGGCACTGACGAGTTCGCGTAGCATCAACTTACCTTCCTGCTGATTGCCCTTCCAGTCGTTAGGCAAACGCGCGCAGAGCTCGACCAGCTCATGATCGAGGAAGGGGGAACGGACCTCGAGGCTCTGCGCCATGCTCGCGATATCGAGCTTCGTCAGGAGTGAATTTGGCAGCGGGTCGGTATTGTCCCACTGGAGGATTCGTTCGATCGGCGGCATCCTTCCAGCCCAGAAGCGGGCGACCAGGCCATGTAGAAAGGGCAATGTTTCGTCGCGTAATCTGCTCGTGGTGATCTCTCGAAAAAATGGGCCGGAAAAGAATTCGCCCGAGAAAAGGCTGGGCGTTTCCGCGAGCAACTGGCGCCGGATTTTACTTGCGAATTTGCTGCCGAGCCGACCTTCGCCCGTCATGGATGCGAGCGTCCATTGCTCGCGAATTTCGGACGAAAAAAGCGTCGACGAATGTCGCTGCCAATCCGCGAGCCGATGCTTTGAGTAGCCGGAGAAGGCTTCGTCGCCGCCATCCCCGCTCAGAGCTACCTTCACGAACTCTCGCGTCAATTCGCAGACGCGCATCGTGGGAAGCACCGACTTATCGGCCGATGGTTCGCCGTAATGCCGCACCACGTCGGGCAAGAGCTTCAAGAGGTCGCTTCCGCCCGTCAGGACGTGATGCTCGATGCCGAAATGCTTTGCTGATGCGCGCGCGATTTCCGATTCGTCGTAGTCCTGCTCCGTAAACCCGATCGTGAAGGCCTGCACCTTTCGGCCGAGCCCGTGGACCAGCCGCGCCAGGATCGCGTTCGAATCGAGACCACCGCTCAGCAGCAGCCCGACCGCCACGTCGCTTCGGAGACGCAGCCGAATGCTTTCATCCAGCGTTTCGCGCACAAGGTCGAGAGCTTCTGCGCGGCTGCAGGTCAGTTTTGGCGCCTGTGTGTAGGACCAATAGCGCCGCACTTCCATCTGCCCTCTGCGCCAGGTCAGAAAATGCGCAGGCGGTAATTTCCTGATCTGTCGCACCATGCTTTGCGGTGCGGAGACAAAGCCAAAAAGCAGATAAGCCGCGAGGGAAGCGGGATCTAGTTCCCAAGGCGCGAGCTTCGCATCGAGCAACGGCGCGAGCTCGGAACTGAAGAACAGCGTGCCGTCCGCGACGACATAATTCAGCGGTTTCTTGCCGAGGCGATCGCGCGCCAGGAAGAGCGTCTCGTCGCGCCCATCCCAGAGTGCGAACGCAAACATGCCGCGCAGATGGCGGAGCATCTCGGTCCCGTATTCCTCGTAGAGATGGACCAGCGTTTCGGTGTCGCCTTGCGTGGTGAAGGTGTGGCCGCGTTGCTGTAGGCTCGCGCGGAGCTCTACATAATTGTAGATCTCGCCGTTGAAGATGACGTGGACGCTACCGTCTTCATTTGCGATCGGTTGCTGGCTCGAATCGACGTCGACAATGCTCAGGCGACGCATTCCCAAGCCGACACCCGGAGCAAAGAAGAAGCCGTCGTCGTCGGGCCCGCGGTGCCGCAAACTTCCGGTCATGCGGGTGAGAATCGCGGCACGGTCGGGCCCGTTCTCACTACCTGCGAAACCGGCGATGCCGCACATCGGAGAGCTTAACGCAGTACTTCTGCCGTCGCGCGATACCCATAGCGCGCATCCAATTCGCCGACCACGCGACTGGCGTAGGCAATGTCAGCGGCGTCGAGGTAGTCAACATATCCGCCAACTACTCCGCGGCGCACTTTGTAAGACTCCGGGTCGTCGACATCGCCCGGCTGCAGCAGCTGCGGATCGTAAGTCCCCGACGCTTCCATTTTTTTCATGTTGGCGAATTGCGAAAACTGCAGCGCATCATTGAAGTGCGGTTGCGTCCGCTCCGGCTCGCCTACCGCAGCGAGCACGCGCCAGAACTGCGCCGCTCGATCAAGATGGAGGTCTTCGTAGCGGACGAAGGTGCAACCCTTCCGGTGCCCGAACTCCGCCATCCACGCATTCATCGCGCGCACCATCACAGCGATGCCATGGATCGGATCGCGTAGGATTTCGCTCACCGTCCGATCCTTCAGCGCGCCGGCTGTCTCGGCGGTGCGGCGTGTCAGTTCATAATAGTGCGAGACAAACGCGTCGCGCGGATCGCGCGCGAGCAGAAGAATGCGCGCACGTTTGATCTCGCTGCGCGGCACAAGGTGTTTGCTGCGCACGCGATCCCACCAACGGGTTTTCGTGTAGTGCTCGTAGAGATCGTGCGTGTAGGTGACGCGGGGAATGCGCGTGTCAGCGTATCCGTCCGGATCGAGCGAGAACGCGTGACCGAAGCGACTGCAGAAATATGCCGCGAGGAAGGTCCGGACCCAGGTGCGGCCACTGTTCGGCACCGAGATGACGATGGCATCGCCGCCGCTGAGTCGCGGAGCGCGGCTGCTCACGTTCATGCGCAAGGGCATCGCGTCCATCCGTGCTGTGCGGGCCCGATTACCGCAAGGATTATCTGTGCGTCTCGTCCCGGCTGGAATGCGCCGGTTCGGTGGCTACGGGTCGAGGGATCGGCTGGCTTGAACGAGCCGCGCGTGTGGCTTATGGTTTGCACGTTAGGGGGCGCACTGGTTTCGACTCGTTGTTTGAAACGCAGGTGGCATGTCGAGGATGGTTCGTTGGCCTCGTTAAAATCCGGACCAAAAAAAATAAATGCAGATCACCAAGATCTCGCTCTCGCGGCT
>JALYXP010000326.1 GCA_030947045.1 Verrucomicrobiota bacterium
CCGCGCTGAGGTTTTCCTCAACGTAAAGGCGCAGAATTTCGTCGAGGATCTCGTAAGGGGGAAGCGTGTCCTGGTCCACCTGACCCGGCTTTAATTCCGCGCTCGGCGGCTTCTCAATCGTGGACGACGGAATGACTTCGCGTTCCCGATTCATCCAGCGAGCGAGATCGTAAACCATCGTTTTCGGCACATCGCTGATGACCGCGAGGCCGCCGGCCATGTCGCCATAAATTGTGCAATAGCCAACTGCGAGCTCGCTCTTGTTTCCCGTCGTGAGCAGCAAATGGCCGAACTTATTCGAGAGCGACATCAGGATCATCCCGCGCAGACGCGACTGCATGTTCTCCTCGGTCGTGTCTTCCGCCAGACCCGCAAACACTTCCGTGAATTGCGCTTTGAAGCAGCCGAACGCGTCGCCGATCGGAATCTGGAGACACTTGATGCCGAGATTACGCGCCAGCGCCAAGGCGTCGTCGATGCTGCCACGCGAGGAATAGGGACTCGGCATCGAAACGCCGACGACGTTCTCCGACCCGAGCGCTTCGACGGCGATCGCAGCGACGACTGCCGAGTCGATGCCGCCGCTCAGCCCGAGGACCGCGGAGCGAAAGCCGCACTTCCGCATGTAGTCGCGCAAACCGAGCACGAGCGCGTCGTTCAGCGCGGCGGAAGATGCACGCGGCTGCAGCGAAATCACAGAGCTGGATCCGGTGTCGACGACTGCTTCGGCTTCGCGGAAAGATGGCAGCTGTGCGATCAACCCGCCTTTGTTGTTCACGGCGATCGAGTCGCCATCGAAGACGAGCTGGTCATTCCCGCCGACGCAGTTGCAGTAGCAGATCGGCACCCGGAATTTGCGCGCGAGGGCGCTGAGCATCTCCAGGCGAACAGCCGGTTTCCCGAGGTTAAAGGGCGACGCACTTAGATTCAGAATTAACTCCGCGCCCTGGTCGATCAGCGCCCGGCACGGTTCGACATCATAGAGCGACCGCGGCAGATACCGCTCCGTCCAAATGTCCTCGCAAATCGTCACGCCGATTATGCGACCGAGCACCCGAAACGGCTGCACCGCGCGCGCCGGCTCGAAGTAGCGATCCTCATCGAAAACATCATACGTCGGCAGCAGCGACTTATGCGTTTTCCGGATGGCCGCGCCTTTCTCCAGCAACGCCGCGGCGTTGTGAAACGGCTTTCCGCGGCCTTCGTTGCGGTCCACAAAACCGACCAACAGCGGCACACTCCCGACCCGCGCGTGCAACTCGTCGACGATCGCGAGATTTTGCGGCACGAACTGTGACTTAAAGACCAGGTCCTGCGGCGGATAACCGGTAATCGCCAACTCCGGCGTAAGGACGAGTTCCGCGCCAGCCGCGACCAAACGCTCGTACGCGGCGACGATCCGGTCGAAATTGCCGCGCAAATCACCAACGGTCGGGTTGATCTGAGCGAAGCCAATCTTCATGCGGCAACGCAGATTATGCGCTACCCCACAGGCAGCAAACCGGTTTTGCCCCCGCTACTTCCGGACGGCAAACGTGTCGCCAGCGGTGTGCTTGTAGCCGGCGTTCAGTGCATCATCCGCCCCAGTCACAAAGACCCTGCTCCACTCGATCAGACCTGCCGCGAGAAATCCGGCTATCGCGCAGATAATTACCTTCTGAAGGAACGTCGCATGCATTTGTAGTAATTATAAGCAGCTCCAATGCCAGAGCGGCCCCTGATTCAGTCAGCTAGTCCCGTTTAAAAAACGGCTAGAGCGTGCCGCCGTTCTTCACGTATGCGACGATCTTCTCCGGCTTGCCTTTGGCCGCCCAAACCGTGCGCAAGAAGTCAGCCGGATGAATGTCGTGCGTGCGGAAGAATTTCCGGTCTCCACCGCAGCAATACATCAGCTCGTTAGGCAACTCGCCGCGCAGGCGACCCATCGCCTTCTGGATGACGCGTGGCAGCCAGACGATGCCTTCCAGCGCATCCGTCTTCGCCGGCAGGTCCTCCACCTTGATCGTTTTCTCCGTCCATTGGCCGCCCTGCTCGTGCAGGAAATAATCGCGGCGCGCAGCCGTGATCAAAAGTGCCGTCTCCCAGTCGAGATCGGAAGAATCCTCCGCGTAATCGTAGAGCTCCATCGGCTTTGCGCCGAACGCGCGCAGCACTCCGACTTCGCGCGGCGTGAAGATCGTCTCCACTTTGCGATTCTCGTTGCTGTACTTCACCTGCGCTTTGTCGTAGAGTTCCCGAAGTCGCTGTTGCCAGCCGTAATTAACCGTCTTCATCGGCGCACCTTACACCGGCTTGGGTCTCTCCGCCTAGGCTATCGTACTGCGGTCTTGATCGCGTATTTTCCGCTGATTTCGCACTTCTGCTGTGCAAGTAACGGAGAGTCGCGCTTAACTCGCCGCGCAGCTTCGCTCAGATGAACGTCACCGCCGCCTCTACTGCTCCCGTGCCGCGCCGGCGTCGCCCCTGGTATCGGCCGTCGCTGACGACGCAGATCATGCTCGGTCTCGTGATCGGCGGATTCATCGGCTGGATCCAGCCGGAGTGGGGCAACAAGGTCTACTTCCTCCGCGACATCTTCCTGAACCTGATCAAGTCGATCATCGGTCCGCTCGTGTTCTCCACCCTCGTTGTCGGCATCGCAGGCAGCGGCGATCTGAAAAAGGTTGGGCGCATGGGCATGAAAGCGCTGATCTACTTCGAGGTCGTCACGACCTTGGCGCTCGCGATCGGTCTCCTGATTGTAAACATCACGAAACCGGGTGTCGGCGTCGTGCTCGCGCCTGCCAGTACCGAGATCATCCAGAAGATCGGGCAGAGCCATCCGAAGACGTTGATCGAGACGCTCGTCTACACTTTCCCGGCGAGCATCGTTGACGCGTTCGCGCGCGGTGAAGTGCTCCAGATCGTCGCGTTCGCGGTGCTCTTCGGAATGGCGGTCTCGAGCGTCGGCGAAAAAGGCAAACCGATCCTGCGCGCGATGGAGAGCCTTTCGCAGGTGATGTTCAAATTTACGAACTACGTCATGATGTTCGCGCCGATCGGCGTGGGCGCGGCGATGGCGCACACCATCGGCACGCAGGGTCTGGGCGTCCTCATCAACCTCGGAAATTTGATCCTGACGCTTTACGCCGGGCTCGCGATTTTCATGGTCGTCGTGTTCGGAGCTGTCATCGCGATTGTGCGCGTCCCGCTCGGTAAATTCGTTAGCGCCGTCCGCGAGCCAGCGACGATCGCGTTCGCGACCACCAGCAGCGAGTCGGCGTTGCCGAAAGCGATGCAGGCAATGGAACGCATTGGCGTTCCGAAGCGGATCGTCGGTTTCGTGATGCCGACCGGCTATTCGTTCAACCTCGACGGCTCGACCCTCCATCTCGCAACGGCGTCGGTTTTCGTGGCGCAAGCGGCCGAAGCCACCACGGGCCAGCACATGGGCATCGCGCAGCAGATTACCATGATGGTCGCGTTGATTGTTACTTCGAAAGGTGTCGCTGCTGTGCCGCGCTCGTCCGCGGTGGTTTTGCTTGCAACCTTGAACAGCTTCTTGCCCGCTGGCCTTGGCCCGATTGGCGTGGCGGTAATCTTCGGCGTCGATGAACTGATGGACATGGGCCGCTCCGCCGTGAACCTCATCGGCAACTGCCTCGCGACCGTCGTCGTCGCGCGTTGGGAAGGCGAATTCGATGACAAGCGCGCCGCAGTTTTCGGCACCGCCGCTGAGGAAAAACTCGAGCTTGAATCCGGCGACCTCGCCGCGGCCGAAGCAGTCCGGCAAGCCTGAGCGTTACCGTTCTCGACTGATCAGAGTGGCGGCGACAGCTCCAGCCAGCAGCACGGCCGCCGATCCGATGATTGCTGTCTGCAACATCGTTTGCGGCGGGATGCTCACGACGCAATTCGCAACCGAGCGCGCTGAATTTCCAGACAACTCTCGCGGTGCCCGCCGACAGCTGCGTAATATCACCGCCGATGACCGCTATCGGCACCATCGAAAGCGTCTGGCGTTATCCGGTGAAGAGCATGCGCGGCGAGGAGCTCACTGAGGCGTCCATGGGCTTCGGCGGGATCGCGGGTGATCGCCTCTTTGCCTTCCGGAGCGCGGCGAACCGCGAGACGTTTCCTTATTTCACGGGCCGCGATCAGCCGGAGATGCTGCGATATCGGCCGGTGCTACGAGAAGACGCACCCGCTGCGCAAACGACGGTCGACGTCGAAGCTCCGGGAGGAACAACGCACGCGATCGACGATCCGGCGTTACTGGAAATGCTGCGGCGCGGCGCCGACGAAAAGCATCAACTCACGTTGATGCGCTCGGATCGCGCGCTCGCCGACGCTTACCCGGTCTCGCTGTTCAGTGTACAGACCGCAGCGAAGCTGGGTCGCGAAACCGGCAACGTTTGGGATAAGCGTCGGTTCCGCGCGAACCTCTTTCTCGATCTGCCGTCGTTTGCCGGTTTCGTGGAAAATGAGCTGGTCGGCCGCTCCGTTCGCATCGGCGCTGATGTCGTCGTTGCGATCGCGGCGAAAGACGGGCGCTGCGTCATGATCACGCTTGATCCCGACACCGCAGCCAAATCGCCCTCGTTATTAAAACAAGTCGCGCAGGCTCACGAAGGCACCGCGGGTGTCTACGGCAACGTCGTCGTGGAAGGCATCGTGCGAAAAGGCGACACCGTCGAGCTGCTCGACTAACCGGCGCGTCGCTCTGAAACCGGCGCGCCTTTTCAGCCTCACGATTCTGGCGATGCTCTGCTTCGCCGGTAACTCGCTGCTGTGTCGTCTCGCGCTTAGATATTCGCTGATCGACGCCGCGAGCTTCACCTCTATCCGGCTCATTTCCGGGGCGGTGGTGCTCACTTTCATCGGTGCTTTCCGCGGACACCGGCCGCTGCAATCCGGCAGCTGGACCTCTGCGCTCGCGCTTTTCTGGTACGCGGCGGCGTTCTCGCTCGCTTATATCAGCCTCCCGGCCGGGACAGGCGCTTTACTGCTCTTCGGTGCAGTGCAATCGACGATGATCTGCTGGGGCCTGCGGCGCGGCGAAGCCTTCGGATGGCGGCAGGTTTTCGGCTTACTGCTCGCGCTGGCAGGACTCGTCGCGCTCGTCTTTCCGGGTCTCACGTCGCCGCCGCTGATGGGCTCGATGCTGATGATCACCGCCGGCGTCGCATGGGGCGTCTACTCGTTACGCGGCAAAGGTACCGCTGATCCGGCGAGTGCCACGGCCGGTAATTTCATACGCGCTATTCCTTTCACGATCGCCCTCAGCGTCGGCTTTTTGTCGCGCGCGCATTTGGACTTGGTTGGCATCATCTACGCGATCGTTTCGGGGGCGATCACGTCCGGGATCGGGTATGTCTTATGGTACGCAGTGCTGCCAAATCTCGCTGCCACTAGTGCCGGCACCGTGCAACTTTGCGTTCCGGTGCTTGCAGCAATCGGCGGCATCGCCGTTCTCGGCGAACAGCCTACGTTGCGATTCGTCCTCGCTTCGGTCGCATTGCTGACTGGTATCGCGATCGTCATCTGGAATCGGAACGCCGCGAAGACGCGCGCTCGCGCTTAGCTGCTCGTCGCGGTACTCTCGCGCCTTGAGCGTTCCCCACCCCGATTATTACGCTGCGCTCGGCGTCGAGCGCGCAGCTACGAGCGTTGAAATACGCGATGCCTATCGGCTGCTCGCCAAGCGTTACCACCCCGACCGCAACCGTGACTCTGCCGAAGCACGCCTGCGTACGCAGGAGCTGAACGCCGCCTATGAAGTTCTGCGGGATCCAGCGCGTCGCCGCGCGTATGACCAGGAGCTTGGAGAAACGAGCCGAGCCGCGGCGCCAGGTCGCGGCGTCCGCATCGAACACAACATCACGCAGGAGGTGCGACTGCGCATCGAGGAGTTCATTCGTGGAACCACGATCGAGGTGCAGGTGCGCGATCCCGCGAACCGCGATGGCTCCGAAACATACCATCTCACGATTCCAGCGGGCACTGCTCCGGGTGCGCGTTTTCGCCTCGCTCGCAAAGCGCCGATGGAACGCGGGTCGGTACAGATTCGCTTAAAGGTGCTCCCCGGCTACCGCTTCAAAGCGCGCGGCTCGGATCTTCTTTGTGAGCTCCGCATCGATGCGCGACGTGCGATCGAAGGCGGGAGCGAGACAATGGAGAAACCGACCGGCGGTTTCCTGAAGATACAGATTCCGGCTGGTGCGAAACGCGGCGAGATCGTGCGGCTTCGCGGAGAAGGAATGCCGAAACCGCGCGGCGGGCGCGGAGACCTTCTTGTGCGGATCACCTACCGGCCGGAAGTCCGAATCACGCGCAATCGATAAGTCGCAGAGCGCAAACGCGTGCCTTCACCAGAAACGCTGTTAGCATTCCAGCATGACCTCCCTCTCTCACGCGCCCGATCTCACCCAACGCCCTCCCCGGAGTCCGCGCGTCCGGCTCGGCGGCTATGTCCTGCTTGCCCGGATCATTGACAAAGGACGTGCGGAGCTCGCGGGCACAGCCGGTGAATACAAATACAACAATCCGATGGACCACCATTGGTTCCGCTTTACCGGCATCACCGCCGAGGCGCTCAAAGCAGAGCTAGCCAGTGGCAAAGGCGATGGCGAGATGCTGACCTGGGTCGAGGAGAACGCGTCGCAAAAGCGCAAACCGTGGGAAATCCAACAATGGAGCGCGTGGTTGAACGAACGCGGACCCGATGGCGATGTCGAGACACTCCAGTTCTTCGCAAAACGCGTCGGGGATTTAAACCCGAACCGTGAAGATGTCAGGACCTGGGCGGACTACCTCGATCTCGACGACCACGTCACTTTCGGCGGCAAACCCTAAAGGCCGTCGCAAGGGGCCTGCTCGCGCTGGTCTGCATCAGCACTGAAATCGTAAGGGCAGTTGCGACAGCCCTCGCGACAACAATGTCCGCGCCTAACGAGGAACGCGCGGCTAAGGGCGCCATCAGCGTCAAAGTCGTCGGGCCCAGCCGGTGCTTTTTCCGGAGGCCGATTCGCCACAGCTGGCGGCCGCTTATGCCGCCGGCTTCAGGCTGTCACATTTCGCCTCGTAGTTCGCGATCAAGGCAGTGACCTGTGTTTGGAAACCGTCCTGCGCTGAATACAGAAGACCGACTGGATCTGAAAACTCCTTCTGCTTCAGCTCGTCGTCGATCGTCAACAAGAGGCCTGCGAGCGTCTCGATGTTCGCACGCGAGTGGAATTCCATCTCTTTGAGTTTCGATAGCACCGCGACCGATTTCTCGAGTTCAACCGCGCCCGCACTCGCCTGCTCGGCGGGAGCTGGGGTAGCTTCGGTCGCTTGTTCGGCGGCACCTTTGGACTTCGGCTTCGCGTCTTCGTGTTCTTTTTCCTGCGCGACTTTCTTGTCGTGCGCAACGTTTCGAGGATCTGACATACTTACTTCTACACGCGAAGCGAGCTTCGCGCTGGATGAATCGGCGGGCTTCAGCCAACTCGTGGCGATGGATATCTCGCCACCGCCTCGGCCGGTTCTAGGCATCCGCCTTTGATTTGTGTTCAACCGACACCATCCAGCCGACCCCGAAGCGGTCCTGTAGCATGCCGAACTTCGGCGCCCAGAACGTTTTCTCGAGCGGCATCGTGACCAACCCGCCTGCCGAAAGCGCGGCGAACACTCGCTCTGCTTCCGCTTCGTCGGGCACAGTTATCGAAAGCGAAAAGCCGTCGAAATTCGCTTTGCCGTCGCACATTCCGTCCGACGCCATCAGGGTCGACCCACCGATCCGGAAACTCGCGTGCATTACTTTATCGCCGAAGCATTCCGGCATATTCGGGTTCGGCTCGGGGCTTTCACTGTAACGCATCAACATCTGGATCTCGGCGCCGACGGCGGTCCGATAAAACTCGAGTGCTTCGTGGCAGCGACCACCGAAGAAAATATACGGTTGGACAGAGATGGAGGGGATGGACATGCCGATTAGATCGCTCGTTTCGTATCTCGGTTCAACGCATTCACCACGGGTATTTAGAGGATCCATAACCGCTACCTGGTCTTTGCGCGGTCTCCATTCCTCTACCTTCGCTACCAACGGGTCGTCTGATCGATCTTGGCCACGTCGTGGAAGACGGGATGGTTGCTCACAAAGGGCTCCCGGCGCCGACCGTCTGTGATCATCTGAGCCGCGCCGAGTCCCGACCGCGCTACGCACCGGGGACGGAATCAACATCGGGAAGATCGAGATGGTCGCTAACACTGGCACCTATGTCGGCCCGCCGCACAATTCGATTGCCGGGCATCTTCAACCCTGATTCTTTCGCACGGGATGTCTCCATCGAAACTGGCCGCCGTATCTTTGTCGCTTCTATGTTGCGTCAGCGCGTTTGCGCAAGACGCACACACTCCCGGGCCTGGAACACCCGAGCGGGTAGCGATCATGGATGCCCTCCGCGCACCCGCGCAAAAGGATCTTGGGCGCACCGTAATCTTCAAGGTAGACATCCTCCGCGTTGCGGGAGATTGGGCGTATGCCCGCTTTTCTCCGACGATGCCGAACGGCGACGAGATCGATTATTCGAAGACGAAGTTCCGCGAACAGATGGAACTCGGCGCATTCGATCCGCAAGGCGAAGCGCTCCTGCAACGGCGGGGCGGTGAATGGAAAGTCCGCGAATGGGTCTTCGGCGCGACTGACGTCCCTAGCGCAACCTGGAGCGAGAAGTATCGTTTCCCGAAAGGGCTCCTCGACTAACCGAAGCCCGTCGCTGGAGCCGACCGCAAAAGCGCGTGGCACCGCAACAGCCGCCAAAGTCTAACCAGCCGGCTCCGCCGCCGCCGCGCTCCCCTTCACGTGCTGGTCGAGAAACTCGCGGATCGCTTTGTAGGCCCTGATCTCGTTTTCCTTCTTCGTGAAGCCATGCCCTTCGTTGTCGAAAACGACGTACTCGACGATGCCGTTCTTCTTCTTGAGCGCTTCGACGATCTCGTCCGATTCAGGCTTAATCACGCGCGGATCGTTAGCTCCCTGTAGCACGATGAGCGGCTTTGTGATTTTGTCGGCATGGAAGAGCGGCGAAATTTCCCGCAGCATCTCGAGCTGTGTCTCCGGGTCCCCGATCTCGGTGTAAAGCGACTGCCGAATAGCTTCCCAATAGGGCGGAATACTTTGCAACGTTCGCACCCAGTTCGAGACGCCAAAGATATCGATCCCGGCGGCGAACTCCTCCGGCTGAAAGGCGAGCGCGGCTAGCACCATGTAGCCTCCATAAGAGCCGCCCATGATGGCGATCTTGTCGGCTTCGACGTAGCCTAACGAGCCAAGATACTTCTTCGCCTCAACACAATCCCAGAGCGGCTCACGGCCGTGTTTGCCATCGTCAGCGGTGAAGAAAGTCTTACCATAGCCGCTCGACCCTCGGTTGTTCACATCCAGCACGGCGTAGCCATGATTCACCAGATATTGAACTGCGGCGTTATAAGGCATGCGCGCCTGTCCCCCGGGGCCGCCGTGCACCATGACGATGGCCGGCACCTTATCCTTCGCACTCGCGCCATTAGGCTGGTAGAGAATCGCAGGAATTTCCAGCCCATCGAACGACTTGTAGCGCACCACGCGAGACTCAACGAGATCGGCGGGATCAATCTGCGGACTGAGGCTGTTGGTTAGCTTCGTGACCTTCTTTTTTGCGAAGTCATAGACATACAAGTTCGCCGGCGAGCGGGAGCCGTTGTGATAGAAAACCATCTGAGTCTCGCTGTCAGAGATATTGACGCCGGTGATGTCCCCGTCAGGCAACTTCGGTAACTCCAGCGGCTTGTTGGTCGCATGATCATAAATCTTGACCTTTGTTCGCGCGTCTTCGTTCGTGGCCAGGACCCGATACTTACCGTTGCGCGAGAATGAGGTCGATGATGCGTCCCAGTCTGTCTTCTCGACGAGTTCTCGTTTACCCGTGGCGAGCTCAAACCGCATCACGTTCAAATACTCGCTGCCTTCATTGGAATGAAAGTAGAGATACTTCGAAGCCGGATCGAAGGCCTTGGGCTCATTCGCGCTAACCCCGGCGTGTGCTGTGATGTTCTTTATCTCCTTCGTCTCGATGTTATACAGATAAACGTCCGAGTCAGCGGTCGTCTTTCCACTCTTTTGGAACGCGATGAAACGTTTATCCGCAGAGATATCGCCGAAATCGTAGCCGGCATCGTTCTGGTAGAGAAGCGTTGGCTTGAGGTCTGTGACGCTCATCTCGAAGATATCGAAGAACCTCGGGTCGCGCGTATTGGTTGAGAAGAAGAAAGACTTCCGGTCGCGCGCCCAGCCCAGGAAGTTAGCCTTTGTCTTCTCGCCCGGAGTCAGGTCGCGCTCGGTCCCGTCGAGCTCGCGAAGGTATAGATGGGAGTTCTCGTTTCCACCTTTGTCGTATGAATACAGAAAGCGCGCGTCGTCCGGAAAGGCGGATTCGAGGAACGTGCTTTCTTTGGTCGAACTCGTCAGCTGCTTCGGTTCACCCCCGGTCACAGGAACGCTGTAGCGTTGTAAATTCCGCTCTTGTTGCTGTGGAACAGGATCGACCGCTCGTCATGGGAGAAGGAGCTACCGCCCATCTTCACCGTGTCCATGAACTGCTCGATCGTGTACTGCTTCACAACCCGATCCTCTTTCGCCTTCGCGCCGTTGTCGGCGGACGATTTCTGGTCTGTTGTGATCAGTGCTTTATCAGTCACATCTGGTTTACGTTCCTGCGGCCGTAGCTGTGCGTGCACCGGCCGCAAATCAGCGACCATCAGAAAGGTGAGTGCAAGCAGGAACGCGCGGGCGGCAGTCGCCGAAACAGCGGTGGCAAGATGTGTGTTCATTGAGAGGAGCTCAGACTTAGCGCATTGGCGCGCCGTCGTGAAGCGTTTCCGCTCTACGGTATCGGACGTTGGACTTTCGGTGAGGCATGCTACAGACATGACATGAGCGACGGAGACAACATCGAGCCCGGAGCGGTTGAAGATCACAGCGGCATTCTGACGATCCGCGGCGGCGGGGCGCGTCGGGATTGGAATGGCATCCACTACAAGCAAGGGATGTCGGCTAAAAACGTTGGCACAACGAAGCTCTCCGCCAACATCGCGACCATCCCGCCGGGCGGCGTCGCTTACGCGCATATTCACGTCGGCTTTGAGCTGATCCTTTATATCCTCGAAGGCAGGGTGCGACACGAATTCGGGCCTGGACTGAAGCAGACGATCGAGAACGAGGCTGGCGATTTCATCTACATCAAGCCCGACGTCCCCCATGAAGTGTTTAACATGAGCGACACCGATCCAGTCGTCGCCTTTGTCGCGCGTTCTTCGTCGGAGGAGTGGGATAACATCATCCCTTATGAACGGAAAGAAGAGCCCGTTGCGCCTTGACAGAAGCCGGTGCGCTGCTTCCATCGCGACCGCATGAAGATCCATCGTTTGTTGTGGGCCACTGCTCTGAGCGCAGTTGCCGCCGCCACCTGCCTCGCGGCGAAACCGGAATCAACCGGCCCGGATCCGGACGTCTTGGTGAAGAATCTCTACAAAGCGCACGACGCGGAGAAGGGGCCGTTCTACGATCGAAAAAATCGCGCTGCGCTCGAGCAGTATTTCGGAAAGGAACTCGCCGCCTTGATTCGGAAGGATGCCGTCGCATCTAATGGCGAAGTCGGCGCGCTCGAGTTCGATCCACTCTATGCATCGCAGGACCCGCAGGTTACCGGGTTTAAAATCGGTAAGGTAAATTACGGCGGGGTGCTCAAGCACGAAGGCGACGAGCCAATCGAAGGTCTTGCGACGATCGATGTCACCTTTAAAGACGCGGGTAAACCAGTCCGGATTGGGTTTCAAATCGAGCAGGACGAGAGCAAGGCGTGGAAGATCGTGGACATCCACTACCCCGGCGGCACTTCGCTTAGCACGATCCTCAAGGGCTGACGTCAGTAACTCGGCAGGCCGGTAGCCAGGCCACGATGCCCTGCTTCGAGGGAGCTTGTCGTGAGGGCGTTGCAATCTTCGCGGATTGAAACAACGCCGCGGGCTCTTACATTGCGCACTTTGAAGCGCTTCATCTTTATACTCGGCTTGTTCCTGCTCGCAGCGGTTGCAGGGATCTACCTCGATTGGACCTGGAAGCGACCGCTCTCACCGCGTGGTGGTCGCTATTATTTCCAGCGCGTGGAACTACCGGTGCCCTCATTCCGGCAAGGCGACGAAAAATGGCGCGCGGATCCGATCGGCGGAGTGCCTCGAAACGGAACGATCGGCAGTGTCGGCTGCGCTGTTGCGTCAGTTGCGATGGTCTTCCAGTCGTATGGCATCGAGACCGATCCGCAGCAGTTGAATTGGTATCTTACCGCGAACGACGGCTACACCGAGCAGGGCTGGCTCTACTGGGAACGGGCCGCGTGGCTGGCACCCGATCGTGTCCAGCATGTCTACGAAGACTTACCTTCGTATCAGCTGATTGACTCCAATCTCGCGCGCGGAAATCCAGTTATCGTCCGGGTACGCTTCAGCAGCGGTGTTACGCATTTCGTGGTCATCGCGGGTAAGGAAGGTTTCGATTACCTTATTCGGGATCCCGGTGCGGGCGCCGCGAAAGGCTATTATCCTCTGCGCGAACTCGGCAGCAACATTGAGGCGCTCCGGTTCTACGAGCCACTCTCGCCGTCTGCGCGAGCGGGATAGTTGCTGCTAGCTGGAATGAAAAGCGGCTCGCTCGATCAACTCGACACGCCAGCTGTCGTAGTCGAGCACAAGGTGCTGCTGGAAAATATCCAGTGGGCGCAAACCGTGGCCGTCCGCAATGGCCTGGCGCTCCGGCCTCACATAAAGACTCACAAGTGCTTCGAAATCGCGCGCCTCCAGCTCGCGGCCGGTGCGACCGGAATCACCGCCTCGAAGGCAGAGGAGGCGACGAAGTTCATCGAAGCCGGTTTCAACTCGATCACCGTGGCCTATCCGGTGGTGCAATGCTCGAAGCTTGTTCCACTGTTCCAGGCGGCACGCGAGAAAAGTGTCGATCTACGGGTGATCATCGACAGCGACGTAGGCTTCGCCGTGCTAAAGGAGTCCGCCACAAAAGTCGGGTACCGGCCCGGCGTTTTTCTGAAGGTCGATGTCGGATTACATCGCGTAGGTGTCGCAGCTGATTCCGCAGAGCTGATCCGTCTCGGCGCGGCAATCGTCGCCACGCCCGCGCTGCAGTTTGTCGGCCTGCTCTCTCACGCGGGCCACGCTTACTCCGCTGCAGGCCCAACCGAAATTCGCGAAATCGCGCGGCAAGAAGCGCGTCAGTTAGCCATCGCGCGTGAGCGGCTTGCTTCGATTGGCGTGAATGTGCGCGAGATCTCGATCGGCTCTACCCCGACGGTGCTGGCGAGCGACTGTTATGAAGGCATTACGGAAATCAGGCCGGGTAACTATGTCTTCATGGATAGAACTCCTCTCCGGCTAGGACTTCTCGGCACGGAGCGCGTCGCGCTATCCATCGTCTCAAGTATCGTCAGTGCGAACGACGATTACCTGATCATCGACGCTGGTTCGAAGGTGCTCAGCTCCGATCTCGGCGCCCATGGAACCGGGACAGCTGATGGATTCGGCGTCGCTTACCCGATCGACGGATATCGTGAGACCGGTGCTGCAGCCCTGATCGCGAAGCTTTCCGAAGAACATGGATTTATTCCGCGCTCCGCTATCGCTGGGGAGATCGGTGGAAAAGTCCGCATCATTCCTAATCACGCCTGCCCCGTCGTGAATCTCGCGGATCAGTTATCAGTCGTGCATGAAGACGGCCGTCTCGAAAAGTGGCGAGTCACCGCGCGCGGAGCGGTGCATTGAGCGTCCGGAGGTTATTACCCATTCTAGAGAGTAAGTATCTGCTAGTTCGAGATGCGGGAACTACGACGGATGCGAGATAAGCAAAGATTAGCGGAGTTGGCGCACGCTATGTGCTCTCAGAAGCGGAATGCGCATGCTCACCGCGAACGTCAAGATCCTCGGCCTCGCACTCTGTGGCTCGTTGCTGGCATCGTCTGCACTTCGAGCTGAGAGCAGCCTCTTCGACGGACTAGACCGACGACTCGACGCCGAGGATATGAGGTTCGCGAATGGTGATATCGGCTTCGACGCTCGCTACGGCTTCACCCCATATCGCTTGCCGAGTTCGCTGTCGACTGGACGAATGCATGTCGATACTACCGCGACATCAGTCTCAGCTTTCACGACGCGGGAACCGTTGACCGTCATCGCTTTGGCGAACGCGCCGATTACCTTAGGCGGAGCAGAGCGCGTGGCTGTGCTCGGTGCGAGCACCGTCACGAACACGGGGCCGACGATTATCAGCGGCGACGTCGCCCTCACACCGGGCAGCGCCGTGACCGGGTTCCCTCCCGGCACGATCATCAACGGATCACTCCATATCAATGATGGTGTGGCCACTGATGCTCATGCCGGCGCCCTTGCGGCCTACAATCAGCTATTCGGCGAAGCAGCCAGTATCAACCTGACCGGAGTGAACCTCGGTGGGCTGACCCTCCTGCCCGGCACCTACCATTTCGACAGCACCGCCCAGTTAACCGGTATGCTGAAGCTCGACACCGGCGGCAATCCGAATGCGGCATTTCATTTTCAAATCGGCAGTACGCTCACAGTCGACTCCGCCTCCTCGGTTTCTCTGCTCAACGGCAATTCCATCAATATTTTTTGGCAGGTCGGCTCCTCGGCAACGCTGGGCACGCAAAGCTCTTTTGTGGGTAACATTATCGCCGATCAGAGCATTACCCTCGCCACTGGCGCAAACCTCGATGGCCGAGCTCTCGCGCTGAATGGTGCCGTCACGCTCGATACCAACACCATCACTGCTCCTACGCCGACCCCTACGCCGACCCCTACGCCGACCCCTACGCCGACGCCTACGCCTACGCCTACGCCTGACCCTACGG
>JALYXP010000372.1 GCA_030947045.1 Verrucomicrobiota bacterium
ATCGGACGTCGCTCTCGCGGTCCAAAATTACGATCGCGTCGGTGGAAGTCTCCCACAGAGCACGATACTCCGCGTCGCTGAGGGCCTGAGGAAGGGGGTGCTGTGACATCCTAATACTCAGCGCGCAAAGTTGAATTACGCCAAATTCCTCGCGGCGTCATGCTGAGTTTGTCTCCTGTGAACGCTGAACTTGTTGGATTCTCGGGCTCCTCATGCCGTAGCTATTACGTAGTTCCCGCGAATGCTGGGGAACGGTCCCAGCTATGCAAGAGACCGATGGATCAGCGCTCCGACTCGTCAACTCCCCCACCCGGCTTAGCGATCGCGTTCCGCATCATCCCGAGCGTCACGGCGATCGTCGCCCTCGCCACGAGCTCGCTGGTGTTGATCGGTTGGTTGTATGGCCTCGAGACACTGAAACGGATTCGTCCGGGCTTGGTCGCGATGAATCCAGCGACTGCAGTGGCCTTTGGCCTGGCCGCAGTCGCGATCCTGCTTTTACGCGGCCCAGCACCGAGGCGTTTGGCTAAGTCACTCGGGAACCTGCTCGCGCTCACGAGCGCGCTCCTGGGCACCCTCAAACTCCTCGCGCTGACGCTGCACTGGCCCACCAGCGTGGATCATCTCCTGTTCACAGCGAGCCTGGGAAACAACTCCATGGCTCCGCAGGCCGCGTTTAATTTCGTCTTTATCGGTCTCGCCCTACTCTCCGTCGATCTCCCAGTCCGGCGTTTTTCCGTCAGCCATTCCCTGGGAGCTGTAGCCGCAATTTCGTCGCTTCTTGCCCTGACGGGCTACCTCTACGGCGCGTATCAATTTTACGGGCTGGCGTCGTTCACTCCGATGGCGCTCCATACGGCCATCACGTTCCTCCTTCTTTTGGCCGGACTTATTTGCCTCCGTGCTGAAACCCCGCTCGGCCGAGTTCTGCTCACGCGAGATGCGCACGGAGTGGTGGCACGCCGCCTCTTCCCCGCGACCCTCGTGATGATTCTAGTCGGCTGGCTTTGCGCGCGGGGAGCGCTGCTCGGTTGGTATCATCCGACGTTCGGGAACGCACTCAGCGCGATCATTGAAGTACTCTTCGTCGGGATTCTCATCCGCTGGACCGTCGCAAAGGTCGCGCGCATCGAATGGAGTCGCCGTGGCGCACTCGATGAACTGATTCTGCAAAGGGACGCGGCGCGCACGGCCACCGATGCGCTAAGGCTCGCAGAGGAAAAGTATCGCGCGATCTTCGAGCGCTCGACAGACGGCATCTTCCAAAATACGGCCGACGGTCGTTTTCTTTCCGCTAATCCAGCGCTCGCCCAAATGCTGGGTTTCGACTCGGCGGAAGAACTGATGACGAACCGCTGTGACATTGGTCGGCAAGGATATGTCGACCCCACGATGCGAGAGATCTTCAAAGGGCGAATGGCCGCGGAGGGCGTTGTCCGAAACTTCGAATACGAAGTCTACCGCAAAGACGGCAGCACACTGTGGGTCTCAGAAAACTCCCAAGTGGTCCCAGACCACGCGGGACACATCCTCTACTATGAAGGAAGCGCCCGTGATATATCAGATCGAAAACGCGCGGAGGCAGACGTGTTGCAATCGAAGCACTTCCTTCGTTCCACACTCGATGCTCTCTCCTCGCACATCGCGATCTTGGACGACAAAGGCTGGATCATTGAGGTAAACGCCGCGTGGAGTCGTTTTGAAAGCGCGTCCAAAACGTCGAAACAACTGCGGGGCGTCGGGGATAACTATCTTCAATTATGCGATGCCGCGACGGGTCGCTTCTCCGAGGAGGCCGCGCCGATGGCGGCAGGTATCCGCGCTGTCATTGCGAACGAGCGAAACTCGTTCGAACTCGAGTATCCCTGTCATAGCCCGCGAGAGCAGCGCTGGTTTGTCGCACGCGTCACCCGCTTCGAGACAAATGGCAGTGTGCGCGTGGTGGTGGCGCACGAAAACATCTCCGCCCGAAAGCGTGAAGAAGCGGAACGCGAGGTCATCGCTGAAATCACCCAAGGCGTCATCACCACGAGAGACCTCGATGAATTACTGGCGCTCGTGCACAACTGGATAGGCCAGGTGCTTTACGCCGAGAATTGTTTCGTCGGACTGCGCGAGGCCAGCACCGACCTGATTCACTTCCCCTTTTGGGTCGATCAGCTCGATCCCAAGCCTGCACCGCTAGCCATCGGCAACGGGTTGAGCAGAAGCAGTTACGTCCTGCGAACCGGGAGACCGCTGCTGCTCGACGACGAACTCACGGCTGAATTAACAAAGCGCGGGGAATTGCAATTGATCGGGTCCGACGCTCCTTCCTGGTTAGGCGTACCATTGCGCACGCCGTCCCAGACAATCGGCGTCCTGGTCGTGCAGCATTACGACAGGGCAGGTGTCTACAGCCAGCGCGATTTGGAGTTCCTCACTTCAGTCGGTGACCAAGTCGCTTTAGCCATCGAGCGGAAGCGCGCTGCAGACTCGCTCAAGGCGAGCGAGCAGGGTCTGGCCGCCGCGCAACGCATGGCACGCATCGGGAACTGGGAAACCGATCTCGCCACCGGAACCGTGACCTGGTCGGAAGAGACTTATCGCATTCACGAGACAAAGGCGGATTTCAACCCGACGCACGAAGCGTTTCTCGAATTCGTTCATCCTGAAGACCGAGGAGCAGTCGCGACCGCCTTCAGCGAATCGCTGGGAAAGCCTGGTATTCACACGATCGAGCACCGTCTTTTGATGCCAGATGGGCGCGTGAAATTTGTGGAGGAACGTTGGGAAGCATTCGCGGACCACCACGGAAATCCACTGCGTGCCATCGGGACTTGCCAGGATATCACGGTCGCGAAAGAGGCGGAGATGGCGCTGCGGGAGAGAGAAGAATTACTTCGCCGCGTTATGGATAGCAGTCAGGATTGCATCAAGATTCTCGACCTCGATGGTCGGCTCCTTTGGATGAACGAAGGCGGCAAGGATATCATGGAGATCGATAACTTCGATGCGCTGGAGAATCTGATTTGGTGCG
>JALYXP010000382.1 GCA_030947045.1 Verrucomicrobiota bacterium
GAAGCCGCGCAACGTCGCGACGCAGACGAATGGCAGATTCTGCTGCGTGGCAGCTCCGGCACGACTGTGATCTACGATGGGTGGCGCCGCCTTCGTTCGTTGATCCGGGGCGAGCAATTTCAGAAGGAGCACTCGGGATTATGATCGTGCTCGGTTGGATCGCGCTGATCTGCGCGGCATTCCCGGCAATCCTGTTTGTGCGGAACCTCCAGGTATTCGCCCCGCCTTCGCACGCGGATGAAAGCACCGCGGTCTCGATCCTGATTCCGGCCCGCGACGAAGAACTTAACATCGCTGCTGCAATTCAGTGCGCGCTCGCAAATCCGAACGCGGAGGTGATCGTGCTCGACGACAGCTCGTCCGATCGGACGTTCGAGATCGTTTCAGATCTGGCTGCGGATAAGTCGCGTCTTCGCATCCTGCGCGGCGGCGTTTTACCCGAAGGCTGGATCGGTAAGAACTTCGCCTGCACGCAGCTCGCTGCGGCGGCGAGCCATCCTTTTCTGCTTTTTGTCGATGCGGACGTTCGTCTGGCCGCCGATGCCACAGCACGACTAGCCGCCGGCGTTCAAGAAACCGCTGCGGATCTAATCAGCGGAGTGCCACGCCAGGTCGTCGGCACATTTTCCGAGATCCTGCTCGTGCCTTTGATCCAGTTTCTCCTCCTCGGTTTTCTGCCGCTGCGCAGAATGCGTCAGTCAACGCAGCCAGCCTACGCGACAGGCTGTGGACAGCTCATCATGGTGAAACGCGACGCCTACGAACGAAGTGGCGGTCACGCGGCGATGCGTGCCCGCATCCATGATGGTCTCGCGCTGCCGAATCAATTCCGTCTCGCCGGGTTTCGCACCGATTTGATCGACGCGACGGACCTTGCGCCCTGCCGCATGTACCGGCACAACGCTGAAGTATGGCGAGGCCTTACTAAAAACGCCCACGAAGGTCTTGGCGCTCCGTCACGAATTGTGCCGATTACGGTGTTGCTCGTCGCTGGGCAGGTGCTGCCGTTTGCTCTCCTTGCCACCGGCTCCGCGTGGTCGCTCGTCGCGGCCATCCTTGCGCTTCTCCCGCGCGTGCTATCGATGCGACGTTTTCAGCAGCCGCTCGCGAGCGTCATCCTGCATCCGTTCGCGATCGCGGCGCTCGTCGCGATCCAGTGGTACGCTCTTTTCCGCTATTTGCTCGGCAAGCCGGCTAGCTGGAAGGGTCGCAGCCTAACAAGCAATCGCATGCCGCTGGCAAACGCCGGAGAGCAGGTCCCACAGCGCATTCAGCACACGGTCGACTGACGCTTTCACGCCTTCCGAATTAGCGTCCGTCACGTGTTCCTCAAGCAGCGCGCGCTCGGCGGCCGAATGTTCGCGATCTGCTTCGATGTGCACGCTGAAATACTCATACGCCTGCGGATCGTTGAAGCCGTAATGCTTCTTCAACCCGTCGATTTTGGATTCAGA
Source organism: Verrucomicrobiota bacterium (assembly GCA_030947045.1). Lineage (GTDB taxonomy): Bacteria > Verrucomicrobiota > Verrucomicrobiia > Chthoniobacterales > UBA10450 > JACCTI01. The sequence continues at coordinate 1,455 of JALYXP010000382.1, forward strand.
GACCGTCGGGATCTGGCTCTCATAGGCATAGAGCGCGCCGAGCCCGCCAGCGGTATCGCCGTTCGAACAAACCGATCGAAAAGTTTCGATCAACGCCGCCGTCTCCGGCTGCTTCTCGGATTGGCGCACCTCGGTGCGCGAAGTGCCGAGTGCTTCCGCGAACTGCAACCAGAGCTCCGGGTGGGTCGGGTCGCCGGCTTCTTCGTCGATCAAGTTCGCGAGCACCTGCTTTCGCGTGGTCTGGTTTTCGCAGCGTGCATGAACCGCGGATAAGTAAGTCGGGAACGCGGCGACGTGATGATAATATTGCTGCGCGTAATCAGTCAGCGCTTCCTTGCTCAATTCACCGCGCGTCCAGGAGAGGTAAAACGGATGCGTCAGAAGGTGTTTCGCCGCGATCTGCTGGTCGATGAAGTCGAGGTGCTGATTCATAGCCGCAGTTTGTCGGACGCGCTGAGAAACGCCAATGCAAATTAACTCTGCTGCAGGATGTGCTTGATGCCACGCAGCGGGATGACCACCCAATCGGGCCGGTTGTTCAACTCATAGCCGACTTCGTAGACCGCCTTATCGAGCAAGTACGCTTCCAGCATGATCGCGAAGTTCCCTTCATGTTGCGGGATGAATGTCGCGCCGCGCGTGGTGCTGAGG
>JALYXP010000387.1 GCA_030947045.1 Verrucomicrobiota bacterium
CTGCGGAGTTCCGTGAATGTCGGCCCCTATTGCGAAAATACTTCGGGGAGATTCGCCCAGCACGCGATGATGATTGCCGCTGGACTCGCGGACCCGCGAATGCGCATCGAAATCGAAGTCACTGCTCGTAAGCGGTCGCCTTCTTGACTGAAGTGGTGGATGGCGGGTAAGTCTCTCAGAGTGCCGATCGCGGCTTCCGCCGATACCCGCCAGGTCATGTCTCCTTACGAGGAGCGATTCACATTATGAAGACAGAACAAGTGGCGGTTATTCTAAAGCGCTTCGAAACGCCCGATGAAGTGCGGCTGATGCAGAAAGGGAGGTTTGAACTAGTCCTTCTCGGAGGAATGGCGATCGGCCGCGCCATCTACGAACCTCGTTGGAAATGGAGTGAGCACGTCGGCCCGACGGTTGGATCAAGCCGCTGCTCGGTGGAACACGTCGGCCTCGTAATAACGGGCACCGCGACCGCAGCGTTTGACGATGGCCAGATCTTTGAACTTCGCGCAGGCGAGTTATTTTACATCCCTCCACTACCTCACGACAGCTGGGTCGTCGGCGATCAAGCCTACGTCTCGCTGCACTTCGTCGGAGCGAACGCGTACGCAAGGGCGTAGAACGTAGTGTCGTAGATTCGGACGATATGGCGCGGTCAACCGTCATTCCCGAAGCGCACCTGCTCTTACTTCGAGAGAGCGACGTCCTGTTGCTACGCAGGCAGAACACGGGGTACGAAGACGGGAATTACAGCGTTATCGCTGGTCACATCGAAACAGGCGAAACGCCACGTCAGGGGGTAGCGCGCGAAGCCTCGGAGGAAGCTGGGCTTACAATCGATTTGCAAGATTTAACCTTCTGCCACTTCATGCACCGGAAATGTAATGAAGAGCGTGTGTCGTTCTTCTTCACGGCGCGGCGTTGGCTGGGAGAGCCGCGAAACCTTGAGCCTAACAAGTGCAGCGGCTTGTCATGGTTCCCGGTGAACAAATTGCCCAACAACGTGATTCCTTACATCAAGCACGCGATTGAAGCGATGCTTCGCGGCGAGGTGTATTCCGAACGTGGGGCTATTTAATCCCGTGAGGCAGCGGCAGCCGTTGCGCGAAGTCGCCGTTTACATAGTAATCCGCCTCGTGAACTGGTCGAACCCGACAGTCAAGAGCGGGCCCAGAATTCGATACCATGACGTCTGCTGTTGAGCGATCAGAATCACGGTATCCGTGGCGCGTGTTTTTTCTCCTGGTGGCAGGATCGGTATTGGGCGTGCTCGCGCTGTTACCTTATCTCACAGTGGTGCTCGGCCCCACGCTTGCGACGCGTCGTCTGCCGTTGCCGCTGCCGCTTCTTGCGCTGATCCAGGGAGTAAGCAACTTCAGTGTAGCAGCTGGGCTTGGGCTTTTCTTCGCTCGGAAGCTGGGCTTGGGCGCGCCCGTGCTGGAGGCTTGGCTTTACCGCCGTCCGATTACGTGGCCACCACACTTTGTTCTGATTTCTTGTGTGATTGGCGCCGTTAGCGGGGCGGTCACCCTCGGCCTCGTGCATAGTCGGCTTGGCGCGGTTTTAACGGCGATGCCGGTAGCGTCGGAAGCGGCAATGCCGATCTGGAAACGACTTCTCGCCTGCTTCTACGGCGCGCTTTGCGAAGAAGTTTTGACGCGACTTTTTCTGTTATCGCTAGTGATCTGGCTCCTTCGGCTACTCTCGCGGTCCATGACGCGCTCCGGAGGAACGGTGTTGTTTTGGATCGCGAATGTGGTGGTGGCGATCGCGTTTGGTGCGGGACATCTGCCGCTAGCTGCACGCATTGCGCCGTTGACGGTGGAACTTGTCCGCGTGGTCGTGGCATTGAACGCGCTCATCGCCTTACCCTTCGGTTACCTCTATTGGAGGCGCGGTCTGGAGGCGGCGATGCTCGCTCACTTCGCTGCGGACGTCGTCCTCCATGTGCTTGGCCCGGTCGTGACGTAGGCGCGAAGGGGAACGGGACGCGTCAGCCTGTGAATGTCGGCACTGTCCGTGTGGAAATGCGAAAGCCGACTAGTTTCCGGAAGCACGAACTATCATCGGAAAGACTGCGCGACAGACGGACGTCATACCCCCTGTCAGGCGAACGTCTTCTGTATTAGCGGCGAATTTGACTTTCGAAGTTGATGGCTGAGAAACGTTCGTCGATAAAGCGAATGTGCTAAAGAATGAAAGGCAAAACACGCGTAATGACGAATATTCGTCGGTCACGCCACGTGTTCGCCTGATCTTGGCTTGGCTGGCTCTTTCCCTGATCTGGGGATCTACCTGGTTTGTGATCAAAGTCGGCTTAACCGACCTGCCGCCGCTGTCTTTCGCCGCTGCGCGCTTCCTTCTCGGTTCGCTGCTTCTCTTTGCTGTATGCCTTGCGCGCGGCATTCGGGTGCCGGCGCCGCAGTGGGTGGACTACGGATTCCTTGCGCTGACTGGCATCCTAACGTTTACGATCAACTACGGTC
>JALYXP010000464.1 GCA_030947045.1 Verrucomicrobiota bacterium
ATGATCAACGCTCGCATCCAGAGTTCCGCGTGCCACGGCAGCGCGAAGAGGCGTTCATTCCAGAAGAGATAATACGCGAACAGACTGACCGAGAGCACCTGCCAGGCAGGCACACGCCGCCAGGCTGCGAACGGCAGAATCCAGGTGCAATACCACGGGTGCAGAACCGGCGTCAGGATTAGCGCCGCACCCATCACCCAGAGCATCCCGCGCCGCCAGTTGCGCCAGAAAAGCAGGGATAAGAGCACGACGACGACGATGATGACGACGTTGTAGTGATAGTTCTTCTGGCGTGGATTCGGCCAGACGGTTTCTTCCACGATCCACCAGAAGAGGTCGTTCAATCGCGTGACGTAGGCGAAGCGGCGGAGTGAATCCCAGATCGGCAGCCGCGGCCAGCCGTAGCAGGTGCTCAGCAGTGCAGGAATTGCGACGCTCAGTCCAAGCGCGGGTGACCGCGAGCGCAACGCGAAGACGCAAAGCGGCAGGAGTAGCAACGGGATTAATTTGATCGATATGGCCACGCCCAGAAGCGTTGCGACGGCGAATGCGAGCAGCCATTTGTTTCCGCCGCTTTGCGCCGCTTCGAAACGGACCAGTAAGAGAACACTCGCGACCATCGGCAAGATCATGAGGCTGTCGAAATGCGCCGCGCCGGCGAAACTGTAAACGACGAGCGGGTTCCAGGCATAAGCAGCCGCGGCCGCGAAGCGTCCTGGTCCTCCGATCAGGCGGAGTAACAATGCGATCGTACTGAGATCAGCGGCAGCGAAGAGGAGCTTGTAGATCAGCGGCGTGGCGGAGAACGCGCTTAGCCCACGAAAGATTAGCTCGATTCCCGGTGGATAGATCGCGCTGAAATCCAGATGATTTATCTTCGACCACGCGGGGAAATCTTCGCGCAGAGCAGACAGCTTCGGATCGTTGGGAGCGTCCGTGTAAGGGTTAAAGCCCGCAGTCTGGATCTTCCCTTCCCACTGGTATCGCCAAAAATCGTCGCCCGGCTCGAGCGGCAAGGCGATCACGCGGAACCCGATTGCGATCGACCAAAGCAGAATGGCCTGGCGCCTCGGCGTCAAAGAATCTGGGAACGCGGAGATCGCGAGCAGCGCCGCAATTCCGCTGACGATCGCCGCCGCTACGAATCGCACCGGATTCTCCTCGAGGCTCCAATTATCGAAAAAGTTCAGAGCTGCGAAGCACAAGAGGGAAACGCTAATCGCGCAGCCAAATCGCAAGGTCCGACGATCGATCATTCGTTAGGCGCGTGCGATCTGACGGAGACCGACTCGTTGCGCGGCGACATCGACCAACTCCGCCACACGCGCTTTCAATCGCCGCGCGCGAAACGCCAGAAACCCGAGGAAGAGCAGATACGGAAGCAACACGCGTAGATCGAACTGCGGCGCGTGCAGCCGCCCATACGTATAGAGGCTCACGAGGATCAGATTAATGATCACCGTCGTGGTAACGAACCGATACCGCAGCGCCACACGCGTGAGGCACTTCGGGCCGCCGTGATATTCGGTTACGCTCTGCAGCGTGATACTCCACCAAAAGTTCCCATAGATCTGGATGTCCCATTCGTTCCACCCGGTGTCGCTGGAGTAACGCCAACCCTCCTCTTCGAGCAGCGTGAAGATGCTGCCGAGCAGTTCGTGCCGGCCCTTCCCCTCCTCGCTCCAATACGAGCGACGTCCGAGTCGACCAGTCGGGCTGTGCTTTTCGAGAAGCGGCTCGTGCTGCGCGATCACCGCACGCGGCGTGCGCTTGAAATGCAGCCAGGTGAAGTAGCGCGACCACCCACGCACCAGCGGTTGAGCGAACGCGAGGAGCATCACCAGCAAACGTGCTGCGGCGGTGTCGAACTTCGGTTCGATCCGTGCCCGCAGCATGTAGGAAAGCGCCACGCAAAGTATTCCGCCGAACATCAGATACGGCAGGATCCGCAGCGCCGGCAGGAAGACGCCCAAACCGAAAAGAAACACCGTGAGTGCGAACCATTCGACGCTGCTGAGATACGCGGCGAGCTCCGAATGCGGCGTCGGGTAAATCGACTGGAAGAAGCCTTCGCCGAAAACGCCGTGATAGATAGTCGGTCGGTTGATGAACCAGCTGAATCGTGGCGTTCCGTAAATCTGGCCACGCCATTTCGCACTGCCAGTGGGCCCGAAGAAGATCAGGTGTTTGAAGCGCAACATCGACTCCGCTTCGCCGTATCCTTCCTGTTGCTTCCGGAACGCTTCCAGCGTGAACCGGCGATGATGCCAGACGATCGCGGTCGGGCTGAACGCGATCTCCCAACCCGCCTGCTGAATTCTCCAGCAGAAATCGACGTCGTCGCCTGCTTTGCGATACTCCACATCGAACCCGCCGATGCTTTCGAAGGCCCAGCGATACCACGCCATGTTGCACCCCGGAATGTGCTCGGCGACCACGTCCGTCAGCAACACGTGACTCGGCCCGCCAGGAGCAGCGGCAACGCACGCCTGGATCCAGTTTCGCGCCGGCGGCGGCACGTTCGGCCCGCCTGCGCCGGCGAAGTTTCCGCTAACCAGCGTGCCAATCAGAAAGTAGAGCCAGTCCGTATCTGCCATGCAGTCGGAGTCGGTGTAGGCAAAGACCTCACCGCGCGCGGCGGCAGCTCCCGTATTCCGCGCGTGGCTGAGGCCGTGGTTCGCCTGGCGGATGTAGCGAACGTTTGGAAACTGCTCGGCGATCGCCGGCGTGTCGTCCGTGGAGCCGTCGTCCACGAGGATGACTTCGTAGTTTGGATAATCAATCCTGCCTAACGAGTCGAGACACGCCGTCAGTGTTTTCCCGCCGTTAAATGAGCAAACGATCACCGAAACGAACGGCGTCTGCGCGAGCGGCAGGTGCGGGAGAGCGGCGGTGTCGCGGCCTAATCTGTCGCGCAAGGCGAGCAATGATTTCTTCGGTTCACGCGCTCGCGTGACGAGGCCGAAAGCCCAATCCGTGATTTCCTGCTCGCCGGTGAACCATTCATCTGTCCAGGCGAAAAAGATTGTGCCGGCGAGGCCGCATTTCACGACGCTCTCGAGATGCCAGCTCAGCATCTCCGCCTGCTCCTCTTCGCTGTGGCGGATCGTATCCATCCCGAATTCGCCGAGGATCAGCGGCCGATCTTCCGCGAGATTCTGCAACCGCAGCAGGTAGCGCTCGAAGTCGCGCTGATTATGCAGGTAAACGTTGAAGCAATAGAAATCTACGTTTTGCGGGAGGAGAAACTCCGTCGGCGGATAGCTCGCGTAGGAAAAGAGAACGTTCGGGTTTTCAGCGCGACCGATGCGGATGAGATGCTCGATGAATTCCGTAACACGACGAACACCGAGCCACCGGATCATCGTGGGCGAGATTTCATTGCCTACGAGGTACCCGAAGATCGCGGGATGGCCGGCGTGTTCCGCGACAGCCGTCCGGACTGAATGCGCGATCGCTGCCCGCGCTCCCTCCTCGCGCAGAAATTCGACATGTTTCGCCCACGGCAGAGTAATCAAGACGCGCACTCCGACAGCTGCGCATTGATCAAGAAACCAGAGCGGCGGCTGGTGATAAACGCGGAGGACGTTGAACCCGGCTTCGGAGACCTGAGCGAGGTCGCGCGCTAACTGCTCGGGCGTGCCGAGGTAGTGATCATCCGCGTCAGGCCGAAACGGACCATAGGTCACGCCTTTAACGAAGAACTTGCGCTCTCCCTCGAAGAAGAATTTCGCAACAGCCCGCACAGGGCCCGGCGCCGGGGAGCTCACAGCGGAGTTCCCTAGTCGAAGCGTCTCAGCGACGCAAAAGCTTTCGAGACGCTACGCGGCCATCGGGCGAAAGTCGGGCGTCTCCAGCTTCGGCCCGATAATCTGTCGCAGCTTCATCATGCCACGACGGATACGCGCTTTCACCGTGCCGAGCGGCTCTTCCAGCTTCTCCGCGATTTCGTGCTGCGTCAGCCCACCGAAGAACGCGAGTTCGATCGCGCGTCGCTGCGATCCGCTCAATTGAATCACCGCGCTGCGCACAATTTGCTGCGTTTCGTGCGCCATCGCCTCGTCGCCTGAATTTCGTTCCGCGATTCGATCCCAGATCTGCGTTTCCTGCTCGATATCGTCATGCAATCGCTGCCGGCGCTGCACGCGGCGCAGCCGATCGATCGCCTTATTCCGCGTCAGCGTCATCGCCCAGGTCAGCGGCTTGCCGCGGCGAGGATCATAGACAGACGCTTTTTCCCAGATTTGCACGAAAGCTTCCTGCACCACCTCCTCGGCGTCCTTTGCATTATTCAAAACGCGAAACGCGGTCGCCATCAACACGCCGGAGTATCGCTGATGCAGCTGCGCGAGGCTGCCGTGGTCACCAAGAGCTGTCTTCCTGAGCAACTCGGAGTCATCGAAAACTACCGGCGCTGCGTT
>JALYXP010000469.1 GCA_030947045.1 Verrucomicrobiota bacterium
ACAGAACGTCCGCGCGCGCGCAATCAGCGCGTGTCGAACACGAAGCAACGCCGGCAGCAGCATTTGCTCGATGTGAAAGTGCGCTCCCACAAAGCGACGCAGTATCGCAACAAACGCGTGCTTGTGATCGTCTCAAAGGTGCTGCTTTGCATCCTCGTCTGCGTCGGTCTCGTTTGGGGTATTCGTTACGGGTCGCGGCGGCTTTTCTTCGACAATCCGGACTACCGCCTGACGAAAATCGAAGTGCAGACTGATGGCACACTCCAGCGCGAGCAGGTATTGCGTGCCGCCGATCTGCGGGAAGGCGTTAACATCTTCAGCGTCAATCTCGCTGACGTGCACGATCGACTGCAGCAGCTCCCGCAAGTCGACGAAGTACAGGTCGTGCGAAACATGCCGGGAGAGATCGGTGTCCAAATTGTCGAGCGGAAGCCGGTCGCCTGGATTACTTCCGACGACAACATCTCCAACCCATTTGCATCCGATGCTGCCTTTTTAGTCGACGCGCGCGGCGTGCTCATGCGAGAGAAGAAGCTGTTGCCGGAATACCTCGGACTTCCCGTGATCGTCGGCTGCGCGGCGGAATCGCTCGCCGCGGGAAAAACCGTCGACTCGTTCGAGGCAAAAGCGGCGCTCGAACTCCTGCGGCTCAGCACCCGCAGCTTTATGCAGACGCGCTTTCAAGTGCGCGAGATCGACGTTTCGAAAGGCTACTGCCTTGTCGTGACGGATAAGAATCATACGCGCGTGACGTTCGCGTTCGATGATCTGAACACGCAGCTCCAGCGCCTCGAGCAGTTCCTTGTCTGGTCCGATGACTCGAAACGCGAGCTGGAAACAGTGAACCTGCTCGTGCAACGCAACATCCCGGTGACGTTCGCGAAAGCGCCCGCTGAAGTGATCAACGAGACGATCGATCCGGATGGTTTCGAACCAAAAATTCTGAAGGCAATGCCGGTGCGTCCGAACACAAAAACGGACGGAGCGCCAGCGACATCGAAATCGAAAACAACGGGATCGGATTCGCAGATTCGGAAGGCGACTCCGGTGCAACGGGGGAGAAAGAACTAAGCATGGCAAGCAGTGATCTGATGGTGGGACTCGAGATCGGGACCTCGAAAATTTGTGTCGTCGTCGGCGAAGGCAGACCCGACGGCACGATCAAAATTTTAGGGGTTGGCCAGGCTCCGTCACGCGGCGTCCGCAAAGGCGAGATCGTTGATTTCGAGACCGCGATGAAATGCGTGCATGAAGCGGTGGTCGATGCTGAGACGAACAGCGACGTGATGATTCGCAGCGTCTATGTGTCCATCGCTGGGTCGCATATCCAAAGCTTCAACAACCGTGGCTCGGTCGCTCTGCCGGAAGATCGAGATGAAATCGACGAGCAGGACATCGAGGACGTCAAGATCAACGCCCGTGAAGTGATGATCCCGGCCCCGAACGCGTTTCTCCATTCAATCATTCAGCATTATCACGTCGATGGGCAGGACGGCGTGCTGAACCCCGTTGGGATGCTGGCTGAGAAGCTGGAAGCCGATTTTCACATCATCCACGGCGTGCGTACGCGCATCCAAAACACGATCCGCTGTGTCAAAGAGCTGCCGCTCGAAGTCGAAGACGTGGTCTTCAGCGCACTGGCGTCAGCGCAGGTTGTCTTAACGCCACATCAGAAAAGCCTCGGTGCCCTCGTGATCGATATCGGCGGCGGCACGACGGATTACATTCTCTACGTCGACGGCGCGGTGAAACAGAGCGGTGTGCTCGGCGTCGGCGGCGATCACATCACTAATGACATCTCGATGGGCCTGAGAATCCCGATGACGCGTGCCGAGAAATTGAAGATCGAAGAAGGAAGTGTCACGCTTGGTAATTGCCTACCGGGCGAGACGGTCCAGCTAAAGGACGACTCGGGGTTTGCCGGCAAGGAGATCGAGCGCGAAACGCTGAACACGATCATTCACCTGCGATTGCGTGAGACGTTTGAGCTGCTGAAGCGGAAGCTCGAAGAAGAGCCGTTCATCAACTACATCGGCGAAGGCATTTTCATCACCGGCGGCTGCAGCCATCTCAAAGGCATCGATCATCTCGCGGAGGAAGTTTTTGAATTGCCGGCGCGCGTTGCGCATGCGCAGACGATGTCCGGACTAACGAGTGCTTTCGAGAACCCGCAGTTCTCTGCGGCGATCGGCCTGATCAAGTACGCGCAAGCGATGCAATCCGAGCGCCGTCCCACGCGCGGTTTCCGTCGGTTATTCGGCAAGTTGCTCGGTGGCGTCCGCAGCCTTGCCGCTCTGCTTCTTCCTTTCGTCCGGTAACGACAGCCACTCGACTTATGATCCAACTCAGCCGCAACTACACCCTCCCGGAACAGCAGGACGACCTCGTCCCGATCAAGATTATCGGCGTCGGCGGCGCCGGCTCGAACGCGCTCGATCGCATCGTGCTCGACGGTTTCGATAAAGGTGATCTCGTCGTTGCGAATACCGACGCGCAGGCCCTCGTCAGCTCCGTCGCGCCGCATAAAGTGCAGCTCGGTCGCATGGCGACGCGGGGTCTCGGCGGTGGGGGCGACCCGCAGATCGGTTACGAAGCCGCCGTCGAAGCGGCGGATGAAATTCGCGTCGCGCTGGCAGACGCGCGCATGGTTTTCATCTGCGCCGGCCTCGGTGGCGGCACAGGCTCCGGCGCGGCACCGGTGATTGCGGAGATCGCACGCGAGGCCGGCGCTCTCGTCATTAGCTTCGCGACGATGCCCTTCGGCTTCGAAGGCAAGCGGCGGAGCGAGCAAGCGCAGGACGCACTCACTCGGCTCGAGGATAACTCCGACGCGGTGATCTGTTTCGAGAACGACAAGATGGGTGACATTGTTGCGCCCAAAGCGGGAGTGCATCAGGCATTCGCCGCGGCGGATGTAACCATCAGCCAGAGCGTGCGCTCGATCGTCGGCCTGATTCAGCGGCCGGGGCTGATCAAGATCGGCTTCGACGATTTACTAGCCGCGCTGCGCAGCGCGAACAGCCGCTGTCTTTTCGGTTACGGCGAATCGGACAGCGACAACCGCGCACACGACGCGCTGACCCAGGCGCTGAAGAATCCGCTGATGGATCGCGGCCGATTGCTCGGTGATGCGGCCAACCTTCTCGTGCAGGTGGCGGGCGGGCCGGGCATGACGTTATCGGAAGTGGAAGTGTTGATGAACGAACTGAATCGGCACGTCGGCCACGAGACGCAGATCCTGTTCGGCACGGCGGTGGATGGACGGATGGGTAATCGCCTGGCCGTGACCTTGATCAGCTCGCTTTCCGCGGACGGTGCGGTGGTGGCGAAACGTGCGCGCAGAGAGAAGACGCGCGCGGCAACGCCAGTGCATTCGCCTTCGCCCGATGTAGAGCCGCCGAAATACGAGCCTGAGCCAGCGCCGACTATCGAGGCGACGCTGCCGATTGAGGATGAGCCGGCGCCCACTTCGCTGAAGACGATCGATGCAGTCTTGCCCGAGCCTGATCTGCTGATCGAACCGGAGACGGAGACTGTTATCCTGCCCGAGCCTGCGCCGGAGCCCGTTGCTCAAGTGACAACGCCTGAGCCAGAGATCTTCGAAGACGAACCCGAGCCGGTCATTCAACGAGAACCCGAGCCGCCGCGCGTAATCCTGCCGAAGAAGAAGCCCACGCTCGTCAAAGAACCCAAGCCGGTCGGTGAAAAGCTTACGCACGCGAAGCAGGAAATTCTGCAGTTCGAATCGGTCACCCGCGGCCGATTCGAGAAGAGCGAGCCTACGATTGTCGAAGGCCAGGATCTCGACGTCCCGACGTTCCTCCGCAAGAACGTGCGGGTGAAATAGCGCAGCGTCGCGCAGTTCTCCCCACCACACGCGCCAGCGCGACGGTGGCACGCTTTGTGGTGCATAGGTGATGCATGCGACGGGAAGAACGCGGCTTTACGCTCGTGGAGATCATGATCGTGGTTGCGATCATCGCGCTGCTCGCTGCTTTTGCGCTGCCGGCGTTTATGCGTGCGCGGCAGCAGGCGCAGAATGCGAAATTCATCAACGCGGTGCGCATCGCGACCGGTGCGATCGAACAATACGCCGCCGAGCATCAAACATATCCAGTGGATGTGAACCGCGGGATCGTTCCGCCAGGGATGGATACCTACCTCGACCAGAGATTGAACTGGACCGGGACGACTCCGATCGGTGGCCAATGGGACTGGGATTTCAACGTCTTCGGCATCAAGGCAGCGGTATCAGTCGTCAACCCGACAGCCGACGCTGCTCAGATGACTGAGATCGACGCGAAACTGGATGACGGCGACTTAACGACCGGCCATTTCGTGCAAACGCAGCTCGGCCGCTACAGCGCTATCGTGGAACGCTAATCTGCTCGGCGGACTACTTCTTCAACAGATCGATCACCGCGCTCGTCATGCCGATGATTCCGGTGCGGATCGTTGGCTCTGGCACGGGCGCGAACTTGCTCGAGTGCAGGCTCGGCAATGGTGCGCCGCTTTTCTTCGCCTCAGCGGCTTTCGCCGGATCGACCGCGCCGACGTTAAACATAAAGGCAGGGATTGAGTGATCGGGCAGGCTGTATTCCGAAAAGTCTTCGCCACCCATCGTCGGATCCTTTTGGATGATATTGTCGTTGCCGAGCGCGACTTTCATCGCGGCGGACGCGCGCTTCGTTAGCTCGGGGTTGTTATAGGTCGCGGGGGTGAACTCATCCGTGCGCACGTGCACGTCGGGCATCTTATCGTTAGGCAAACCAGCCGCCATCGCACAACCTTTGGCAATGCGCTCGATCGCGGCGAGCACCACGTCGCGCACTTCTTTCTTATACGTGCGCACCGTCAGCTGCATCTTCACTTCGTCAGAGATGATGTTGTGCTTTGTGCCGCCATGGATCGAGCCGACGGTCACGACAACGTCATCGTGCGGATTGGTCTCGCGGCTTACGATGGTCTGCCAGGTGTTAATAATTTCGGCCGCCAGCACCACCGGATCCTTTGTCTTATGCGGGTATGCGCCGTGGCCTCCTTGCCCCTTCACCGACACGTCGACGGAATCGACATTCGCGTAGCAGTAACCTTCCGTGACGCCGATCTGCCCGGTTGGAATTTCGGCGTCGTCATGTAATCCGAGCACGAAATCAGGCTTCGGCCAGCGCGTGTAGAGCCCATCCTTCAGCAACGCGCGCGCACCGCCGACCGTCTCCTCCGCCGGCTGCCCGATGAAAATGACCGTGCCATGCCATTTATCCTTCATCTTGCCGAGTGCGCGCGCCGTTCCGATCAAGCTAGACATGTGAATATCGTGCCCGCAGGCGTGCATCACACCGACCTCTTGCCCGGCATCATTCTTCGTCATGACGGTGCTCGCATAAGGCAAACCGGTTTCTTCCTTGACCGGTAAACCATCGAGATCGCTACGAATCGCCACGACCGGCCCGTCCCCATTCTTCATTACGCCGATGACGCCAAAGCAGGGCATGTCTGCCTTCTCGTATTTGCCGACGTGCTCTGTCACTTCACAACCGGCCGCCTTCAACTCCTTCGCCACGATGCCGGCGGATCGCTCCTCTTTCGTCGACAACTCCGGATGCGTGTGGAGGTCCTTGTAGATCGTGATGAGCGACGGTAACTCGGCGTCGACGATCTGCTGCGGTGTCTGCTGCGCGAACGCGGAAAGCGCGGGGGTGATGAGGAACGCGAGGAAAAGGCGACGATTCATGCGCGGAGCTTACAGCCGGCTCCGGAACTTTTGCACTGCCAATTCAGCCGCCTTCTCCCTACGCTGGCGCGATGCACGCAATTTCCATCGGGCTGCAAGCATTCATCGCGGCGTCGATCTTCTTTGTCTGGGGCGTGCGCTACGAAAATATCGTCACTGAATTCAAAGAATACCGGTTGCCGGATTGGCTCCGGGATTTCGTCGGCATCGCGAAGATCACGTGCGCAATTCTGCTCTTGATCGGCATCGATCGGCCCCGCGCGGCGATGCTTGGCAGCCTCGTCATCGCGCTGCTCATGGGAGGCGCGTTCGTCACCCATCTGCGGGTGAAAAGCCCGTTTCTGAAGATGCTTCCGTGCGTCGTGCTTCTCTTCTTGTCGCTCGCGGTCGCGGTCATTAATTACCGCATTCTGCAGCCGTAGCCCGGTTGTCATCGCGGGCGAAGTTGCTAAAGCTCCTCCGTGGCTTTTGAGGACAACACGCTGCTCTTCGGAGCGGACCCGACGCCGCGCATCGTGGCGATCGAGATGGGGGAGACGGGGACTGTTCGCG
>JALYXP010000470.1 GCA_030947045.1 Verrucomicrobiota bacterium
AAGATGTGCGCTTCGAGACCAGCGCGCGCGGCGTAGGCAGCTAAGGCGCCACCTGCATTGCCGGCTGTCGGCACTGCGAGCTTCGTCGCGCCGAGATGCTTCGCCATCGATACCGCCACGGCCATCCCGCGCGCCTTGAAACTCTGCGTTGGATTTAACGACTCATCTTTAATCCAGAGTTGCACCATGCCTAACGACTCACCAAAACGCTTCGCGCGCAGCAAGGGCGTCCCGCCTTCGCCTAACGACACTGGTTCGACATCAAGCGGCAGCGGCAAGACCTCGCGATAACGCCAGAGCGACTTCTCGCGCCCGACGAGCGCTTCGCGCGTCATCACCCGGCCGGCGGCTGCGAGATCGTAGCGCGGGAAGAGCGGCTTGCTGCATGCCGTGCAGAGATTGTGCAGTGCGTCGCGCTCGTAGCGCAAAGCGCAGAACGTGCATTCCAAGTCGGTAAAAAACGTCTCCATAAATTTCGCTTCCATTATTTCAGCGACGAAAACAGTGCTGCAAAAACCTCGATCCCGTCCCAAAGATTTTGCAGCCGCATGTTCTCGTCCGCGGCGTGTTGGTTGTCATCGTGATTCGCGATCGGCAAACCGATCACCGGCGTGTTGTTCGGCTGTTGAAATAGATACATCGGGATGCTTCCGCCACTCGTCGGCAACAGCACCGGGTCGCGCCCCATCGCGCGCATAATCGCGGCGACTTCGCGCGAGAGCGGCAGATCGAGCGCAGTCCGAGCTGATGGGTAACCGGAGCCCCACTCAACGCGCACAAGCTTTGGATGAGCCAAACGCGTCGCTGCATCCGGCTCTTCGTTCACGATATGGTAACCGCGTGCCGTCAGATGTTTTTCGAAGAGGGGTTTGATTGATTCAGGCGTGAGATCTGGCACGAGCCGGAAATCGATCGAGGCACGAGCTTCTGTTGCGATCGTGTTCGACGCCTGCTTCCCGACGTGTCCCGCTTCGATGCCGCGCACGTTGAGCGCGGGCAACATCAGCAACTCATTCAGCGCCTTGCCGCCGCCTTCCACCGAACCAATCTGAAACTCGCGCCGCAAATCCGCTTCGATGTCCGGCACATTCGCGACAGCCTGTTTCTCCGCGGCGGTTGGCGGCCGCACCTTTTCGTAAAATCCGTCGATCAGAATCCGCCCGTTTTCGTCGCGCAGAGAGGCGATCAGATTGGCCAACGCTGCCGCCGGATTCGGGACCCAGTTTCCATAGTGACCATCGTGCAAACCTTTGCTCGGGCCGTAAACCGTCAGCTCGACTTCAGTGATGCCGCGCGCGCCGAAAAACAATTCCATGCGACGGCTTTGATGGACCGGACCGTCACACAAAATCCAGGCGTTGGGTCGCAACACTTCCGGGTATTTCGCGAGGTAAGCGCCGAGATGCGGCGAGCCTGCTTCTTCTTCGCCTTCAAAAACGAAACGCAGATTTGCCGACGGTTGAATCTTCGCCTCACGCAGCGCGTCCACCGCGGCGAGCATGGCAATGATCGGCGCCTTATCGTCGCCCGCTGACCGCGCATAGAGGCGCCATTCCGGATCGATCTGTTTCGCGCCGCGCCAATCTACATCCCGGCTGTGCGCATCGCGCATCGTCGGTTTCCACGGGTCGCTTTTCCAACGCGCTCGATCCACCGGCTGCCCATCATAGTGCGCATAGAACGCGATCGTCTGCGTCGCGTCGGGCGCTGCTAGGTCCGCCACGATGATTGGCGGCGCGCCTTCGACTGTTAGCAGCCGCACGGAGAGCCCGCGTTTCTCACACATCGTGCGAATCGCGGCAACGTTTCGCTCAATTCCAGCGGCATCCGAAGCGAGGTTCGGAATCGCGCATAACTCCGCGAATTCAGACAAGATCTCCCGCTCATGCGCAACTCGCCAGGCCCGCGTCTGCTGGCCGACTGTCGATGGCTCAGTCGTCGCGAATAAAGCTCCACCGGAAAGCAGGTAAGTAGCGATGAATGCAGTCGAGTATCTCATTATTTTGCGATGCGGATTTCTGCTTTGATGATTCGGTCGAGCTTTGGGAACTCGGCATCGAGAAACGCACTTCCCTCCGCGAAGAGCCTTTCTTGTTTGCCGCCCCGCATTCCGCCGCCCGACTCTTCGCCATAGCCGGCGTAAAGCGCATCGACCACATCCATCCCGGCGATCACGCGGCCAATCGGCGCAAAGCCCTCGGCGTCGAGACGGGAATTGTCTCCGAGATTAACAAACAACTGCGTCGTCCGCGCATCCGGCCCGGTCATTGCATAGCTCACAACACCGCGGCTATTGCTCTCGCGCACCGGATCATCAGGGATCGTCTCGCGCATCCAGCGGGTCGCGATCGCAGGATCGCCGGCGATTCCAAATTGCGCGATGAATCGGTCGCGAACGCGAAAGAAGCGTGAGTCGTCGAAAAATCCGGCGCGCACTAAGTTGAAGAAACGATCCGCTCCGAGCGGTGCCCATT
>JALYXP010000249.1 GCA_030947045.1 Verrucomicrobiota bacterium
TCTTGCCGACGCGAAAGCGTGCGAAATAGGTGCCCGATGCCCGAGATCGGGTCAGATTTTGCACCGCAATTGCTTCCCACTCGGATTCGTTCGACGTGCTCACAAGACGGTCGCGCGGCGTTAGCCGCCATGACCGCCATCGACGATGAGGCCTCCAGGAGTTCTCGCTGCTCCCCCGTCGGAGCGGATATCCCGCGGGCGGCGCGAGCACTCGGAGGCAAGGCGATCGACTGCCCTTGCCGGCTTCTAGGGAACTAGTGAAGGGAAGTGATCACGCGCGCTTCGCGACACGTAAATCATCAACGCGTATAAGATTGGCGTATAAGATTGTTGTTTTGGACTCCGCTCACAGCGTCTATCCTCCCTCGTAAATGCCGGTATAGCTCAGTTGGTAGAGCAGCTGATTTGTAATCAGCAGGTCGTCGGTTCGAACCCGTCTGCCGGCTCCAATTAGTGCAGCGTCTTCTGCCGCATGCCGCAAACATTCCTTGCGCAGCACGCTCGCAAAAAACGTTTCTATCGGTTAATTAGTTTCCAGCGAGGTCAACGCTCGCTCGCTCGATGAGCAACCCTGATCAAACTGAACCCGACGCTGGCGAGCATTCGCCCGAAGAAACGAAACGCCCCACGAAGCCGCTCCGGATCTTCATAGCCGATGATCATGAACTGCTGCGCGCAGGAGTTCGGCGGCTGATCGAGAACCATGCGGGCTGGGAAGTTTGCGGCGAAGCGGCTGAGGGCACGCAAGTCGCGCAGTCAGTACGCGAGCTGTCCGCAGATGTCGTGATTCTCGATTTAGCTTTACCGGGCGTGAAGGGCCTCGACGCCGCGAAGCAGATCAAAGCGACCTGTCCCGGCGCGGAAATCCTGATCTTCAGCGGAGATGACACGCCGGCGTCGATTCATGCGGCGTTTCAGGCAGGCGCGACCAGCTACATCAGGAAGGGCGACGACCACGCGCATTTGATCGCGGCGATTAACTCACTCGCGGTGCATAAGCCGTATCTAACTCCCGATGTATCGAAGGTGTTGCTCGGCGCGTTTTTCAGCGCGAGCACCGCGAAGACCGAGTCACTGACTGATCGCGAACGCGAAGTCGTGCGTCTTCTCTGCGAAGGTAAGAGCAACCAACAGGTTGCGACGTTGTTGGAGATTAGCTCGCGCACCGTCGAGGTCCATCGTGCGACCATCATGCGGAAGCTCGAGATCGAGACGTTCGCGGAGCTGGTGCGTTATGCCGTGCGGCATAACCTTGTCGATCCTTAGGCCTGCCGCTCGAGTTACCGCAGGTTGTAAGTCTCGATGACTCCGGTGCCGGTCGTCCGGTCATGTCCACGCAAGATCGCGGTGTAGGCCCCTTTGCTCAACGTTACGAGCACGGCCGCCTCGCGTGAGTCAGTCGGCGCGATGCCGGTGGCCTGAATGTCGCTCGCCTGCGACTGCTGCCAGTCATCGTTCGTCGCAATTGTGGCGCCATTCGAGTCAACAAGTTCGAGCTCCGGATTCTGAAGTGCGTTGGTGATGCCGGCCTTCGTAAGCGACGGACCGATCCCGCGCACGAGCACGCTGGCTGAACCGGCGCCGTCGACCCCTTGTCCCGCACCGACGATGACGCCGCCGATGATCACGTTCTCATCGGTGCCGACCACGGCGCGACTGCTCAGGTTCGCGAAGCGGGAACTTGCAGTCGGCGACAAGTCATATGCTTCCACCACTGCCACGCCCGTCAGGTCTTTTTTCCCACGCACGACCGCAGTGTAAGCGCCGGGGGCGAGCGTCTGCACGATCGCGCTTTCACGATCATCCGACGGCGCGAGGCCGGTGGCTTCGATACCCGCTTGATCGCCACGCCGCCAATCATCGTTCGCGGCGAGCAGCGCGCCGTCCGGGCCGCGGAGATCGAGCGTCGGATCTTGTAACGTTTGCGCTACGCCTTTGCTTTGGAGCGACGGGCCGATCGCACGCACGATCACTTTTTTCGGATCGTTACCCGTGATGATAAAACCTGCGATCAAGACATCGTCACCGGTGAGCACACGCGCGCGCGTCGCGATGTTTAATTGCTGCCCGGTGCGAAAGACGGAAAGCGGGTCGTTCGGCTCCGTCCCGGAGCGGAACTCGGAAAGATTATCTTCGCCATCATGATCAGCGTCCCCTGCTTCTCCGCCTAACGAAGGATCGTTAATCTGCGCGAGCGACAAGCGAGCGGCTTGCCAACTTGTAAAATCAAGCGCCGGCGCGATACCGACGCGCGCGATAAACGGATCCGGGTTGCCGGTGCGCGTGTCGATCCAAACAGGGACAGCTGGCACGTTCGCGTTCGTCGTTTCAGCGATCCCGAGGTAGTCACCGAGCATGTAGCCGCCAGGCGTGCGCGGCGCGAGACTCACGTCGCTAGAGGTTGACGAAACACGAATATTCGGCTGCCACGTAGCCCCCCCATCGAGCGACTGCGCCAGGTACATATCGACCAGTGTTGATGAGCTCGGATTATCGCGACCAGTGTAATAAGAGACAGTTAACTTCTGTCCATCGGGTGATGCTGAGATGGCTGGATTGAAGACGCTGGTCGCCGACGGATTGTCGCTGATCGGCCGCGGCGCTGACCAGGTTAAGCCGCCGTCGGTTGATTTCGTGAAGAGAACGCGAGGTGGCGTCAGGGAATTAACCAGACCTTGATAGACAACGTAGAGATTCGCAGTCGTGCCGTCACCGGTAGCTGATGGAATGATCGAGCCGGAACGAATCCCGGGTGGGTTGTATTGCGCGATCGAAGCGACACGATGTGGTGTGCCGAACGTTACGCCTCCATCAGTCGACGTGACGCATTCGAGAAAGTCATCGGACCGGCTGTCGGTGAAATTGAAGTTGTAGTAAACGATCGCCAGTTGGTTGTTCGGGAGGAAGACCGGCTGTGAGCCCTGCGTCTCATAATTCGATGGATGGACATAGGCGGCGCCACTCCAGCTCAGCCCACCGTCATCACTTAAGACGCGCATGATCGGCGTCGCGCGGCTATTAGTCGTGAAGAGGGTGAAAGTAACAACGATGCGTCCGGCGTTCGGACCGAAAGGATTAATCGCCATCCAATTTTTGTCGGGCGACAGCGCGCTGTTCGGTGATTGATATACAACGACCGGCGCGTCGAAGGTGTTCCCGCCGTCCGTCGAGCGGCTGACCA
>JALYXP010000251.1 GCA_030947045.1 Verrucomicrobiota bacterium
CGGTATTTCGCGGAGGTCTTATCGATCACATCAGCCGGCAATGCAGGTGCAGGCGGCCTCTTGTCCCAATCGAGCGTTTCCAGGTAATCGCGCACAAATTGCTTATCGAAACTCGGCGGGCTCTGACCGGTCACGTAGCCGTCAGCGGGCCAGAAACGCGACGAATCCGGCGTGAGGCATTCATCAATCAGCAGCAGCTGTCCATCGAGTTTGCCGAACTCGAATTTCGTGTCGGCGACGATGATGCCACAGCCCCCGGCGAACTCGCGCCCGGCACTGTAGATCCTGAGACTGAGATCGCGCGCAACCGTCGCGACTTCCTCCCCGAGCATCCGGCAGCACTGCGCCCAATCGATGTTCTGATCATGGCCACTCTCGCTTTTCGTCGAGGGCGTGAAGATCGGCTGCGGCAGTTGCGAGCCAAGCTCGAGTCCAGCGGGAAGTTGGTGGCCGCAGACCGAACCGCGCTCCTGATATTCCTTCCAACCTGAGCCCGCGAGATAACCGCGCACGACGCACTCCACCGGCAGCGGCTCAGTCTTGCGCACAATCATCGAGCGGCACTCGAGTTGTTCGCGGAATTGTTCCAGCTGCGGCGGCAAATTGAACTGCGCCGCGATCATATGATTCGGCGTGAAGGTGAAGCGCTGAAACCAAAACGCGGAGAGTTGATTCAGCACCGTGCCTTTGTGCGGGATGGCGTCCGGCAGAATGCAGTCGAAGGCCGAGATGCGGTCCGTCGCGACGAAGAGCAGCGTCTCGCCGAGATCGAAAACTTCGCGCACTTTGCCGCTGCGCAGCTTCGGGATGGGGAGATCGAGAGTGGTCAACGTCTGCATGCGTGAGTCAGGAAAGCAGGAAGGCGGCAAAAAATCCTAAATAATTTCCTGCTTTCTCGCTTTCCTCATTCATTACTTCTTCTGCATGGCCGGCCTCGTCATCAAACCGCGTTCGCGCATTCTTCACGGGCACGACTGGGTGTTCTCGGGCGAGGTGCTGAAGGCGTTCGGCAATCCCGTCGATGGCGAGGTGATCTCGCTGAAGGACGGCAAGGATCAGCTGCTCGGCAGCGCGATTTACAACAGCCAATCGCAGATCGTCGCGCGGCGTTTCTCGCGGCGCCGTCAGGATCTTGATGCGGATTTTTTCGAGCGCCGGGTCAAGCAAGCGGCGGATTATCGCGCGCGGCGCGGCGTGAATCCGCAGCTCTGCCGGGTCGTCTGGAGCGAGAGCGACGGATTGCCAGGCGTTATCGTGGATCGCTATGGAGATCACGTCGTTCTACAGACTCTCACGCTCGCGATGGACATGCGGAAGGCGTTGATCGTGGATGCAATCATCAAGGTGCTCGGGAAGGTGACGGTGATCGAAAGGAACGACGCGGCAGTCCGCCGGGCGGAAGGGATGGAGACGGTGAGTGGTGTGCTAAATGGACACGCGCCGACCGCCGCGGTGATGATCGAGGTTGCTGCGGTCGCCGGCACAGCGCCGTTGCGTTTCGAGCTCGATCTCGTGAACGCGCAGAAGACTGGCTTCTACCTGGATCAACTGCAGCATTACGCCGCGGTCGCGGAATTCGCGCGCGGTAAACGGGTGCTCGATTGCTTCACCAGCCAGGGTGCGTTTGCGCTGGCCTGCGCGCGCGCTGGCGCGGATACCGTCATCGCGGTGGAAGCGAGCGCCGACAGCCTGGTCGCCGCGCGGAAGAACGCGGAACGCAACGAGCTAAAGGTGAACTGGGTCGAACAGGACGTGTTCGACTTCCTGCGCGCTGCGGAAAAGGCGGAAGCGCAATACGATCTAATCATCCTCGATCCACCGTCTTTCACGAAAACCAAAGGCGGATTGCACGGCGCGATGCGCGGCTACCGCGAGCTGCACCTGCGCGCGTTTAAACTGCTCTCGAAAGATGGACTGCTCGCGACATTTTCGTGTTCACACCATGTGGGCGAAGCGGCGTTCGCGGAAACGATCGCGGACGCGCTGGTCGATGCCCGGCGTTCGGCCCGGAGGTTGCGAC
>JALYXP010000486.1 GCA_030947045.1 Verrucomicrobiota bacterium
TACCTGCCCGATCTTGTCCACGCCACGCTGGATCTGCTCGTTGATGGCGAGCGCGGTATCTGGCACCTTGCAAACATCGGAGCGGTCACGCCGGAGCAATTTCTGATCGCCGCCGCGGATGCTTCACAGCTGGACGTCGAACACATTAATGGTGCGCCACTTTGGGAATTGAATCGCACCGCACCTCGAGCGCGCTTCCGCGCGTTGGCGAGCGAACGCGGCCAGCTCTTGCCGCCGCTGCGCGACGCGATCGAGCGGTATTGCCGCGAGTCACCTCCAGTCTTCGAGGAGCGGGCGGTACTAGCAGCGACCTCGTAGGCGCTGCACATCCGCCGCGGGGCGGTGTGACGTTAATGTGACTGGAAAGGACCACGAACTCTTGCTGCAGCCCGACACGCCCAATCAAGTTCCGCAGCGCCTGCGCTCACAGGGCGCCGACGTCGTCGAAGGTGGCGTCCGTTATCGCACTTGGTGTAAACACGACCGCGCCGATGCGCTCGTGGTCGACCCGTCAGGCACGATCATCCGGGTCGTCCCGCTCTCCCCACAAGGGGACGGATATTTCAGCGGTCTCGATGCCAGCGGCGCCGCGGGCGATCTGTATCAGTATCGATTTGGCGACAGTCAGGGCTGGCCCGATCCGGCGTCGCGTTTTCAACCGCTGGGTGTCCACGGACCTTCCATGGTTGTCGATCCCGGACAGTATCAATGGGGCGATGGCACCTGGACGCCGCCGCCGTTTTCGGAGCTGATCATTTACGAGCTGCACGTCGGCACATTCACGCCTGAGGGAACGTATCGCGGCGCCATCGCCCGCCTCGATCATCTCGTCGCGCTTGGCGTCACTGCGCTTGAGCTGATGCCGCTCGGCGATTTCCCGGGCGATCGTAACTGGGGGTACGACGGCGTGATGCCGTATGCGCCAGCGCGTGCTTACGGCGAACCGGATGATCTCCGCGCCCTCGTCGATGCCGCACACGCGCATCGCCTCGCGGTAATTCTCGACGTCGTCTACAACCACCTCGGCCCCGACGGCAACTACACCGGCGTCTATCACGCCGACTACACGAATCCAAAGCTGCACACGCCGTGGGGGGCTGCGCTCAACTACGCCGCCGCGCCGGTGCGCGCATTCTTCGTCGAGAACGCCCCCTACTGGATGCGTGAGTTCCACATCGATGGCTTCCGGCTCGATGCGACCCACGAAATTGTAGACAAATCACCGCGTCACATCCTCGCAGAAATCGGCGAGGAGATTCATTCGTTAGGCGGCTTCGTCGTCGCGGAAGACGAACGCAACGCGCCCGAGCTGTTGCAGCCAACGAGCCGTGGTGGGCTAGGACTGGACGGTTGCTGGGCCGACGATTTCCACCACGTCATTAACGTGGCTTTGACGCGCAATCAGGAAGGTTACTTCGCTAATTACAAAGGCACTCCACACGAGCTCGTCGAGACGCTCACGCATGGATGGCTTTATCGAGGTCAGATGCAGCCTGCGAATGGCAAGGCTCGTGGTGCGGATCCGGCCGATGCGCACGCGCAGCAATTCATCTACTGCATCTCGAACCATGATCAGGTCGGCAACCGCGCATTCGGCGAGCGGCTCGGCCACCTCACGTCGCCCGCAGCTTACCGCGCGGCCTCAGCGTTTCTCTGCCTGGTGCCGCAAACGCCCATGCTCTTCATGGGTCAGGAGTGGAATGCATCGACGCCGTTCCAGTTCTTCACCGACCACAATCCAGAGCTCGGCAAACTCGTGACGGAAGGTCGTCGCCGTGAGTTCAGCAATTTCCACGCATTCCGCGATGCCAACATTCGCGCCGCGATTCCCGATCCGCAGGCTGAACAAACCTTCGCTGCATCGACGCTGCGTTGGGAGGAGCTACGAGAGGAGAAACATGCACAGGCGCTCCTGCTGTATCAGGAATTCATCGGGCTGCGGCGGACGCACCCGTCTTTGCAAAACCGCGCGCGCGACAATTGGCTGGCGGTCGACCTTGAAGACGGCATCATCGCGCTCTTCTTCGGTGCTCCGGGACGTTACGACCTCGCCGTGTTGCTCGACCTGATCGGCGGCCATTCCTCTCCGAACCTCGATGAGCCGCGGCTGACACCAGGAGAGGGTCGGGATTGGCAGCGAGTAATCTCGAGCAACGAGGAGCGTTTCGGCGGCTCCGTCGAAGATGAATTCCGGGAACCGGCCACGCTGGTGCTCGAAGCGATCTAGCGCCGGCCGGCGTGCAACAAAACGTTGCATCGCGCAACGCGGCGGGGACGTTCTCGCCGCCATGAACCCGGACAAGCTTTTCGATTATCTCGATGGCAAACTAGCCCCGGCTGAGCGCGCGGAAGTAGAAGGGAAGCTCGCAACGGATGCGCAGTTGCAACAGCAGCTCGCGATTGCGCGCGAGATTCATCGCGGAATGACCGGCTCGCGCGACCGACGCGAAGTGCTTGCGCCGATCGATGATCCTGCGGTTGCCGCGCGTGGTGCGAAGCTAAGCCGGCGGGTGGGCGCAGCCTGCGCCGTGCTCGTGCTGGTGAACGTGCTGATCGGGCTCACTGTGATTTCGGTGAAGAACAAAAAGCCGGTGAAGTCTGGCTCGCGCGAAGCCGCGATCCGCCAGCAACTCGCCGCGTCGCTTGATGCGGCTGGACAATCCGCTTTGCCGCCCCCCACTTTTGCTGCCTCCGACATCCAGCTTTCTGCACCGCGGCCGGAATGGGAGAGCACGGTCGTCAGGGTCATCGCAGCGGCGGAAACGTGTGGCGGTTCTGGTGTGAAAGGCTTGCCGAACGACGCCGCAGCTCTCGTCGTGGTCG
>JALYXP010000492.1 GCA_030947045.1 Verrucomicrobiota bacterium
GCGAGAACCTTCCGATCTCGCAGTTCTATCACGTGAGCGTCGATGACGCCGACCCGTATCGCGTCTACGGCGGGTTGCAGGATAACAGCTCGTGGGTCGGCGAATCGCAGTATCCCGGCGGCATCACAAACGCGCAGTGGGAGAACATGTTTGGCGGAGACGGCTTCTGGATGTTCCCCGATCCGTCGGATCCAGATTACCTCTACGCCGAGTCGCAGGGCGGTAACATCGGCCGCATAAACCGAAAAACGCACGCCGGCCGCGACATCCAGCCAAAGCCAAACTACAAGGAGAAGCTCCGCTGGAATTGGAACACGCCGATCGCGCTTTCACCGAGCGAGAAGGGCACGATTTACATCGGCTCGCAGTTCCTTTTTCGCTCTCGCAACCAAGGCCAGACATGGGACCGCATCTCGCCTGACCTCACAACGAACGATCCCGAAAAACAGAAGCAAGAGCAGGCCGGCGGCGTCACGATCGACAATTCGTCCGCCGAAATGCACACTACGATTTACTCCATCAGCGAGTCACCGAAGGACAAGAATGTTATCTGGGCGGGCACAGACGACGGCAATCTGCAGGTCACGAAAGACGGCGGGAAGACGTGGACGAACACCGTCGGCGCAGTGCCGAATTTGCCGAAGAATTCCTGGGTGAGCTGGGTGCAGGCGAGCAACTTCGCGCCTGGCACGGCTTACGCGACGTTCGATCGTCACACGTTTGGCGACATGACCGCTTATCTCTACAAGACAACGGACTTTGGTAAGACATGGCAGCCGCTCGTCACGCCGCAGGAGATCAGCGGTGTCAGCGGTTACGCACACGTGATCAAGGAAGATCTCGTGCAGCCGAACCTGCTCTTCCTCGGCACGGAATTCGGTCTCTACATCTCTGTCGACGGCGGCAAAGCCTGGGCGCAGTTCAAAGGCGGCCGTTTCCCCGTGGGCGTCGCGGTCCGCGATATCGTAATTCAGCCGCGCGAAAACGACCTCGTGCTCGCGACCCACGGACGCGGCATCTGGATTATCGATGACATTACGCCGCTGCGCGCGCTGACGCCGGAGTTGCTCACGCAGGAAGCGGCGTTCGTTCCTTCACGTCCGGTGCAACAACGCATCGAAGGCCGCGGCGGTTGGGCGTCAGGCGCGGCGGTTTTCGAAGGCCCAAATCCGGCCGACGGCGCGGTCATCACTTACTACCAGCGCTCGCGGCATTTGTTCGGCAAGCTGAAGCTCGAGGTGCTCGACGCGGCCGGTAAAGTCGTCGACGAATTGCCGGCGAGTAAGCGGCCCGGCCTGAATCGTGTCGTCTGGAGCATGACGCAAAAGCCGCCGCGCGTGCCCCCGGCGGCGCAGCTCGCATTTGCAGGGACGCGTGGTCCGCGCGTGCTGCCGGGTGTTTACACCGTGCGCATGACGAAGGGCGACAAAGTCTCGGAAACGAAGCTCACCGTTGGTCTCGATAAGCGCGTTAAATTTACCGAAGCGGATCGCAAGGCGCAGTTTGATGCTGCGATGCGGGTGCATGGCTTGTTCGGTGACGAGAGCGCGTTGATGGATCGCATTCTTCCGCTGCGCATGGCGACGGCGAAGTTGCTGAAAACATTGCCGGAAGGTGACGCGACGCGGAAAGCGCTGGCTGATTTCGACGCGAAGGTCGATGCCGTTCGCAAACAGATCGTTGCCACCACAGAAGGTGGCGCGATTACCGGCGAAGAGCGCCTGCGCGAGCACACCGATCAGCTCTATGGCGCAATCTTGAGCTACGAGGGCAAGCCGGCGGATTACCAGCTTGCGAACATCGACGCGCTCCGTCGCGAGCTTGATGACGTGACGAAAGAATTCGCCCAAGTGCTCGCGATGGATCTTCCCGCGGTGAACGACAAGCTGAAGGCGGCGGGCCAACCGCCGCTTGAGGCGCCGCCAGCGAAAGTGGCGGTGAATGAGCCCCAGCTTCGTTCCGCTGGAAATCCGGGGGTCGCGGCCGATCGAAATGAAGGCATGACCGAGATGGCTTTGCCGGCCAAGCTCCGCCTGCTGCATTAAACGCCGGCGACTACGCTGTTTGGCCACGGATTGGCACGGATGAAACACAGATAACAGAAGAATAACTTCGCTCAGCGCGTGGTAGTTCCTCCCTCTGCATCCGTGTAAATCCGTGTTCATCTGTGGCTAATTCAAATTCCTCTTCGAAGTCGGCACCGCATCTCGTCGTCAAGCGTTCCGGCATCAACGGCAAGGGCTGTTTCGCAGCCCTGCCGTTGGGCGCGCGGCGGAAGGTTGGCGAGCTGGTCGGCGAGAAGATCTCGAATCGTGAAGCGCAACATCGCGTTGCCAAAGGGGGCAAGGTCCGCATCTGCGAACTCGATGATAAATGGAGCATCGATGCGAGCCGCGGCGGGAATGCGACCGCGTTCATCAATCACTCGTGCGCACCGAATTGCTTCAGCCGCGTGACGCACGGGCACATGCTTTTCTTCGCATTGCGCGATATCCCCGCAGGCGAAGAGCTCACGCTGGACTACACGCCGTCGCAACATCCCGGGCGGCCGTGCACCTGCGGCGCGGCGAATTGCCGTGGTGTGATGTTGTGATTGCGGCGGCCACTAGTGCGCTGCAAAAAGCGGACGGATTAGTTGTGCGCCGACCACCTGGAACGTGTACGGGAGCACCGCGACGTAGCCTCAGATCGCAGCGACGAGCAGGACCCAGAAAATTCGCGGCCGATACGGACTCGCTTCCGACGAAGGAAGAGTCGTGCGCATGTGCCCTTCTAGTTAGGCCGAAGGTTGCGCGCTAACGCCGTTGTTGGAAGACTGCGGGAGATCGTATGCAACCAAAGCTGCGCAACGCTTTCAACGCCGACTTCACCGACGCGCGCTATGCCGAATTGCTTCGCATCGCGAATGAGACCGAGCGCTGGCCGGTAGATTTCCGCATCTCCGAGACGCCGCTCTTTCTGACGCCCGAGTTTACCGAAGAAGTCTCGCGAGCGGCCGAGATCATCGTCGCGCAGTTGCGAACGCCGGAGTTTGCGGAGCATGCCAAAACAGCACTCCCGCCCGGCCTGGAAGTACCTAACGAGACTCCACATCCGACCTTTCTTCAGGTGGATTTCGCCATCTGCGAACACGAAGGCCGTCTCGTGCCACGCCTGATCGAGCTGCAGGGTTTCCCCAGTCTCTACGGGTTTCAGATCTTCCTGCTCCGCTGCATGCGCGTGGCGTTTCCTGCGATTCCGGGCGAATGGGTGCCGTTCTTCAATGGCTACGATGAAAGCTCCTACACTGAGCTGCTGCGTCGCGTCATTGTCGGTGATTCCGCGCCAGAAAATGTGGTGCTGCTCGAAATCGAGCCGGAGAAACAAAACACCCGCATTGATTTCGTCTGCACCGAGACACTGCTGGGCGTCGCGCCCGTCTCGCTAACAGATGTGACACGCCGCGGACGCGAGCTTTTCTACGAACGCGACGGACGCGAGGTGCGGATCGAGCGCATCTATAATCGCGTTATTTTCGACGAATTGCTTCGGCGTCCCGACCTTAGCTTCGGGTTCAATTTCCAACAGGAGATCGATGCGAAATGGGTTGGCCACCCGAATTGGTACTTCCGTATCAGCAAACACTCGTTGCCGTTCCTGAAAACGCCGCACACTTCGCGCGCCTACTTTGTCGACGAATTTCCGGCTGATGAACCCGTCGACGAATACGTCCTGAAGCCGCTCTATTCGTTCTCTGGACTGGGAGTCGATCTCGAGCCCACGCGTGCGAAATTAGCCGCCATCGCGGAGCCACATACCTGGATTCTTCAGGAGAAAGTGACCTACGCCGACTTCGTCCCGACATCGGACGGGCGCCGATCAAAAGCCGAGATCCGGATGATGTTTGTCTGGCCTGATGACGGCGAACCGATCCTCGTGAACAACCTCGTCCGGATGAGCCAGGGCGCGATGATGGGCGTGAAGTTCAACAAAAACAAAACCTGGGTCGGCTCCAGCATCGCGCTGCATCAGCCGTAAGTCTCGTTACTTCGTCGCCGTCGTCGCTGCCAGGCGCGCCCGCTTCGTTCGGGCTTCTGCGAGATCGCGCGCGGCGGACACATTCTGCGCGTCTGTCCGAGTGACAGCTTCGAGTAGCGCGACGGCTCGATCGTAGTTCTCCGTGGCCGCGCTCACCAGGCCGAGATTCGGTCCCTCTGGTCCGCCCAGCAGATCCGCATAATGGATGTAGCTGATCGCGAGCGATTGTTGCGCATGCGCGTTTTGCGGATCCCCGCGGGTAACTATACCGCCATCGTTCGCGGCAAAGGAGATACCACCGGCGTCGGACTCGTCGAGGTCTATAACGTTCAGTAACCCTGGCCACGAGGTAGCAGCGCCCCACGTCGTGGAAGTTCCGCGGTACCCTGCCGCGTGTCTGACCGGGTCCCGCCAACAAACGCTCGTTTGCCCCACGGTCGTTAGTCTTGGTTTTAATAATAGACCGCTTTAGTGCGCTCCGACCGGATCGATGTTGGCGGCGGAGTTTTGTTGCGCGGCGAACTGTGCAGCTTCGGCGGGCTTGTTCCAAGCAGCGTAGAACTCGCGCAATCGCCGGGCGGCGGTCTCAGCCATCGCGTGATGTTCGCCCAGGCGTGTTGTCAGATCAGCGTAGCCGGCCAAGAGCAATGGCTCGGCCTCGGCGTAGCGCTCCTGGGCGAGGAGGCATTCACCGAGAGCGGTCTCGATGTTGCCGAAGGTAAATGCGAAAGGTTCCCGGTCGACACCTGAGCTCTCGGCTACAGCAGCGGACAGGAAAGGCTCGCCTTCGGTGGCTCGCCCCGTTCGGGTGAGAGCAAGTCCAAGGAGCCCGCGTGCCTGAACGATGACGACGTGCCCCTTGGGAAAGGCACGCGCCACTACTTCCAACGGACGGCGCACTTCATCGATGACTTTTGCGTAGTCGCCCCGATGGAAATCAAGGCAACCGCGAAGCACCCGCGCCTCCGAGTAGTGAATGCTCTCGTCGCCCTCCATTCGGAGGGAATCCGTTTCCAGGCGCTGCAATGCTTTCTCCGCTTCGGAGATCTTTTCTTGACGAAAGAGACAGGTGACGAGACCTAACTGCGCTCCGACGGACTGGACGAGCTGAGGTCCGGGCTGATCGCTCAACGCAATCGCGCGCCGGAAACCCTTTTCGGCTTCCTCGAGATGACCGGCGTTGCTCTGCGCAAAGGCCAGCGTTCCTACAAGCCTAACGAAATCACGATTCCGTTCCTCCCGGACAAGGCGCAGATCGGCCAGAGCTTTTTGCAACACCACCAGGCCCTCTTCGCGCCGGCCGGTATTATCTAGAATTGCGCCTAACACTTCGTTAGCGCTGGCCAGCGCGTAAATGTCGGGCGGGTTTTGCTTGCTCCGCACGGCGATGACATGGCGGACCAAGGGCTCCGCTTCACGCCATTTCTCCCGGTTACAAAATCCGCCGGCCAGCCAGAATTCAGCTCGGATCGTCAATGGATCATCCGGGCCACGCAAGCGGCGCCGGATCTCAAACGCGGCTTGGATGTGTCGTTCCGACGGTTCGACCCGCCCGAGACTTCCGTAGATCGATGAGAGCGATTCGTGAGCCTTCGCCAGCACTTCGGGTTCAGCCGCCAATTCGCGGTCCACATTCTTGCTCGCGGCCTCGAGCACTTCGATCACTTTGACGTCCTTGCCCATATTCGCGGGATCAGCGCTACGCAGGAGGCTTTGCATGAAACTATCGAGCTGCTCGGCTTGGCGCTGCGCCACGCGTGCATGGTCGCGTTCCTGCCGGGCGATGCGAGTCTGCCAGGTAGTCGCAATCAACCCGCCCAGCAAAGCCAGCACGACCAAGGCAGCGGCGGCGACTCCCACTTTGTTGCGCCGCACGAATTTGCCGGTTCGATACCGGAAGGTGTCCTTCCGCGCGATGACCGGCAGCCCTTCGTCATGGCGGCGGAGGTCTTCGGAAAACTGAGCCACGCTCGCGTAGCGCCGCGCCGGTTCTTTGCGCAAAGCCATCGCCACGATGTTATCCAGATCGCCTTCCAGACGACGGCGGGAACGCGTGACCGCAGTCGCATGGTCGCTCTGGCAAATCACGGTGCTGGGGCGCGCCGGTTCCTCTTCGCAAATCGCCCGCGCCAATTCGTCGGGCCGTTGCTGTTTCCGCACGAAAGGGCGCTGCCCGGTCAGCAGTTCGTAAAGGATCACACCGAGGCTATAGACATCGCTCGCCGTTGTGATCGCTTCGCCGCGAATTTGCTCTGGGCTGGCGTATTCCGGAGTGAGCGCGCCGGCCATTGTCAGCGTGGCTTGCACTTGTGGGTGCGAGGTATCTGTCTCGAGGAGCTTGGCGATGCCGAAGTCGAGCAGCTTGGGCTCGCCTTCCGGTGTCACGCGAATGTTAGCCGGTTTTAGGTCGCGATGGACGACGAGATGCTGGTGCGCGTAGGCGACCGCCGCGCAGATTTTCCGAAAGAGCGCCAACTG
>JALYXP010000002.1 GCA_030947045.1 Verrucomicrobiota bacterium
GCGCAGCGCGATTCTGTCGGCGCGCGCAGAGCATGCCTAACGGCAACATTGAGCGCACGATCAAACGCGGGACCGGTGACGGCATGGAGGCGAAGCACGTCGATGAAATTGTTTAGGAAGGCTACGGGCCCGGCGGCGTCGCCGTTATCGTCGAGGCGGCGACGGACAACAAGAACCGCACTGCGGCCGAGGTCCGCCTGATTTTTAGTAAACATCACGGCGACCTTGGGACGAGCGGCAGCGTTCCTTACCTGTTCCATAAAAAAGGACAGATCGTGGTGGCGCGAGATACGATTGATGAAGAAGGCTTGTTTGAGCTGGCGCTGGAGGTTGGGGGAGGAGTTGACAATTGAGGAGGACCAGTATCTTATCGTCACTGCTCACGATCAGCTCTACGCAGTAGCTGAGGCGCTCAAACACGCGAGTGTGACCACCAGTGGGCAGAAGTTTACTTTCATTCCTGACACGACAGTTCCTGTCGTCGACGAGGCGGCCGCGCTCGAAGTATTGCGGTTGTGCGAGAGCCTCGACGACGACGACGACGTTCAGAACGTCCATTCGAATTTAGAAATTTCCGACGAGTTGCTGGCGAAGTTGCCGGCTTGAGTAGCTGAGTTCCCGAGCCGCGCGACGTGTGTCGCGTGATCGGCGGTTCGGCCCGTTTCATTATGAGCGAAGAATTAGATAACCAGGAGGCCGTAGAGGCTGAGCCAGCGGCCCCGCGCGCGAAGCGTCCGGCGCGGCGGTCCCCACGGAAGACAACGAGCGCAGCAGCGGCTAAAACCAAAGCGGCGCAGGCGCAAAGCGGTGCGCCCGAGATGAGCAACGCTCACCCGCCGGAGAATGTATCGCCGTCCCCAGTTCAGCATGCTGAGGCGGACAAGCGCGTCGAGAGCGGACCGGTATCGAGTGGTTCTGCCGTGGAAGATGATGTGCGGCGCCAGTCTTCCGAGCAGGGCGAGAGCGGCGAAGCGACGAAGGTTGTATCGGGCGCGTTGGCTGGCGACATGGCTCTGGGCAACGCCGAGCAGACTCTAAAAGCACCGCAGTCAGATGGCAGTCAGGCACCTCCCCAGCCGCAACAACAACAACAGCAACACGGTGACCGACACTTCCGCGAGCGCGGTCGTCACCGCGGTCGCAATCGCGGCGGTGATCGCCGGACGGGGGACAACCGTGGTGGCATGGACAATCGCGGCGCAGACAGCCGCGGCGGGACCGATTACGAAAACCGTGGTCCTCGGGACGAACGAACCGACAGCGAGCAGGCTGAACCAGGATCACAGCAGAACAACGAACAGTATCGCGACTTGGAGTTCGGCGAGGGAATCATCGAGATTTCGGGCAAAGGCTTCGGATTTCTACGCGACCCGAAACGCAACTTCGTGCAGACGCCGCAGGACATCTTCGTGACGCCGGAAATTGTGCGGCGTTTTAACCTGCGCGACGGCATGTGGATCCAGGGCGAAACGCGTCGCGGCAATCGCGGACCGCAATTGATGCGACTGAATAAGATCAACGACGACGAGCCGACGAAGTATCAGGGACTGCGGCCGTTTGAAGAGTTAACGACCATCAATCCGAACAAGCGCATCAAGCTCGAGACGGTACCGGAACGCTACACCACACGGGTGATGGATCTGATGACGCCACTCGGTATGGGCCAGCGCGGGTTGATTGTGGCACCGCCACGGACTGGCAAGACGACGTTGCTGCACCACATCGCCGATGCTGTCACGAAGAATCACCCGGAGATGAAGCTCATCATTCTCCTGGTAGACGAGCGGCCTGAGGAAGTGACCGATTTTCGTCGGTCATGTCCAGGCGCCGAGATCATGGCGAGCTCGAACGATAGCGACATCAAGAGCCACACGCGGATCGCGCAGCTAGCGGCGGAGCGCGCGAAGCGGATGGTCGAAGCAGGCAAGCACGTCTTCATCCTACTCGATTCGATCACGCGCACGGCTCGTGCATTCAACAACGCAACGGGCGGCGGTGGGCGCACAATGAGCGGCGGTATCGATGCACGTGCGATGGAGATTCCGCGTAAGATATTCGCGGCCGCGCGCAACACCGAGGAAGCGGGCTCACTAACGATCGTAGCGACAGCGCTGATTGAGACCGGCAGCCGGATGGATGAACTGATTTTTCAGGAATTCAAAGGCACGGGAAACATGGAGCTGGTGCTCGATCGCAAGATCAGCGACCAGCGCGTTTATCCCGCGGTCGATATTTTCCTCTCCGGCACGCGGCGCGAAGAGCTGCTGCTGCAGCCCTGGGAGCTCGAGAAGATCAATATGATCCGGCGCGGATTAGCGGGGCATAAACCCGGCGAAGCGATCGAGCGACTGCTGATGTTCGTGAAGAAATTCCCCACGAACGCGCAGATGTTGAAGGAAATTCCGGGTTAATACCGGCCGGTTCTTGGCAGCGGAAAATCAGTGGCACGCGACAATATCAACGGGCGCCGCCGACCGCCAGTCGAGGAGCCGGAGTTCGAAGTGCTACCGCCTGAGCGCGGTGGCAAGCAGGCAGTCGAGCCGCTTTTTCGGTGGATCGCGCTGGTCATGGACGATTTCGTGCGAGTGCCAGGCACGCAGTTTCGGTTCGGCCTCGATCCGCTGATTGGCCTGATTCCCGGACTCGGCGACACCGGATCGGCGATGGTTTCGGCGATCGCGCTGATTCAAGCGGCTCGCAAAGGCATTCCGAAAATCGTCCTCGGCCGCATGGCGACGAACATCCTGGTTAATGAGTTAGTCGG
>JALYXP010000017.1 GCA_030947045.1 Verrucomicrobiota bacterium
CCGATGTCGACCAGGCGCGGCGACTTTTCGGTGCCGTCGGCGTGATTGTCGAGGTCGACGAGAAGGAGATCGACGCAGTGACCGCGCTCGCCGGCAGCGGACCGGCGTTTGTTTACACAGTGATCGAAGCACTGGCGCAGGGCGGCGAGCGCGAGGGACTTTCACCGGAAGTTGCACTGCAGCTCGCCACGCAGACGGTGCTCGGCGCGGCGCAGCTCGCGAGCGAGAGCTACGCTACGCCAGACGAGTTGCGGAAAATGGTGATCACGCTCGGCGGGACCACCGCGGCTGGGCTTGCAGCGATGGAAGAACTCCAGACGAGTGAAGGTCTGGCGCGAGCGATCGAAGCTGCGTCTCGCCGCGGACGCGAGATGGCGGAGGAAGCTGCGCGTTAGTCAGCGCGGAGAGCTGCCGCCATTTCGCAGACCGGCGCGGCGCGACCGAACCACGCTTCAAACGCCAGCGCACCTTGGTGCAGCAACATCGAGAGACCGTTCGCGCTCCTTGCTCCGGCGGCGCGCGCGGCGACCAGCAGCGCCGTCGGCGTTGCCCCGTAGACTGTGTCGTAGACGAATAACCCGCTGTGAAGTGAATCCCGCGGGACGACCGGGGGATCTGCAGGATGCAAACCGATGGAGGTTGCATTCACGAGCAGATCCGCGCCGGTGATCGCGCTGCGAACAGCGTCGTCGCTCCATGGAATCGCCTCGGCGGCGGTGCCGTAAAATAACGACGAATCCGCGGCGAGCTGCTGCGCCCGCGCGGTTGTGCGATTCACCAGCGTCAGTCGTTTACACCCGTCGCGCGCGCATTGCATCGCAATCGCGCGACCAGCGCCGCCGCAACCAAGCACCACCACCCGCAGTCCGCGCAGCGCGATGCCGAAATCGTGCCAAACAGCAGCTGCGAATCCGGGGCCGTCGGTGTTGCTTCCGAATGACTCGCTGCGATCGAACCTCACGGTGTTTATTGCCCCAACAGACTTCGCAAAGCCGTCGACAGAACCGACGAGCTGCATGCCGGCAATCTTGTGCGGAATGGTGAGATTCACGCCGACGAAATTCAGCGCGCGCACGAGTTCGAATGCGCGGGCCAGTTCCTCCGCACCGATTTGGAATCGGGCGTAGCGCATCTCAATTCCACAGGCGATCAGGGCGGCGTTCTGCATTTCCGGCGAATGCGAATGCGCGACCGGCTGGCCAAACACTCCCAGCCGAATCGGCAGACCACCTGCATTCCCCGCATGCCGCCAATCTTCAAGATCAGCCAGCGTGTAAACGTCCTTCACCGCCTTCGACTAGCCGTTTCGGCGACTCGAGACAAATCGCAGATCGACAAAGAGCGGGCTACAGGAAGCTCGGGCCTTTAGGATTCTTCTTCGGCGGAGGTGTCGCACTTCGCGGTGGCGGCACTCCGGGGCGGCGCGGGCCGTTTGGATTCGTAGTCGAAGTTCCGCCACCATTTGACGCACCTCCTCCACTGGAGGCGCCACCGCCTGTCGGGGTGCCGCCGCCGTTCGATGGTCCGCGACCGCCAGGATTCGGCAGACCCGGCGGAAAGCGCCAGCCACCCCCGCCACCCGGCGCGAGCGGCTGACCAGCGACCGGCTGACCCTGATAAACTGGCTCGCGCTTCCGTTGGTCTTGCGCAGCTGCGACGATCAGCGGTTCGCTCGGCAATGGCGGGAACGTGGCGAGCAGCGGATGGTTTCGGAGCGTTTCGTTCAGGTCGATGTCGACTGGATTTGGCAGCGTGGTTGCACCCGCGGGCACCTCGAGCATTTGTCCGGCGCGGACGTTCTTCACCTGGTCACGATGCTTGTTCAACGACAGACGCGCACCGCCCTCGAGCACGAGCAGTCGACTGCGGCCAGAGCGGTTTGTTTCCATGATAACTGTCGTCCCGGTGATGCCGGCGGTGACTGCGCTCGTGACGATCGCGCCGCCGCCGGAGTTCTTCGGCACGCGGAGCAGGACAGAGCCGGTGTCGATCTGCACGTTCCGGCCGGCTTTGTTGAAACTGAAAATCGAATTCGCGCCGATGCGCGTAATCGTCAGGTCGGTGAACGTTAATTCAGACCGCGAGCTGTCGCCGGTCCGCACCGAAGTTCCGTCGCTCACGGTGTCGTTTAACGCCGCGGCGCGTGCAGCCTCCGAGCCGGGCAGCAGCTTCACTTCATGCACCACCTGCGTGACGCGCGCCGCGTCCTTTGCCGCACTCGCATGCGCGGCGCACAAAATCGCAGCCACCACGATGCAGCTGTGGAAGATAGAACGTAAAACGATCATCGAATGTCCCTCCCAAACGACGGACCCAGAGTGTGAGCGACGCCCGAGAATGTCGAGCGGATTCGGCCGAGTGACGCGCCGTAATCGCCGACGCTCACACGCGCGCAACGCCGCCGAAACGATCAACTCTCGTGAACACGCCGACCCGGACATTGCACGTGCTCGTGGCGGACGACGATGTGCACGTTCTCGCGATGGTCGCCGACACGTTGCGCTCCGAAGGACACGCCGTGGAGACCGCGCTCGATGGCGCGCACGCGTTGCAAAAGATCGCGACTACCGAGAAGCGTTTCGACCTGATCATCGCTGATGGCCGGATGCCGCATCTCGACGGCTGGCGCTTGATCATGCAGGCGCGCTCGGGCGGCTACAAAGGCAAGATCATCCTTTTCTCGGCGTGGCTGAATGACGAGGAAGTTGAACGCTACCGACAGTTGCAGATCGATCGCATGCTCGATAAACCGCCAAAGCCAGGCGAGTTGCTGCAGGTCGTCCGCGAGATGGCGGCCTAACCGCGGATCTCGGGCTGTCTTACCGGTAGAAGTAGAGAATCGCCGCGGGCAGGACAAGGCCCGTGCCTAACCAGGCAAGCGGAACTGCGACCGACCGCGAAAATCGGAATGCGAGCACGACACCGAGCGCGGTGGTGATGACGAGCCCGATCGCTGCGGCGACCGAGAAGGCTCGCATCGGGGTAAACTCGGAGACTTTTTTGCCGGGCAGGTGCGAGTTCATGTGCACTGCGGAGAGTGCGCTGATCGCCGCTGGCGCCGTATAACTGCCATCCTTTTTTGTGTCGTGGAGTCGGTAGAGCTGCCAGGTGCCGCTGACGGCGAAGAAGATCAACGCCGGCGCAAACAGGCAGCCGAGATAAAGGTGGATCCGACGGAGTAATGCCATGGCAGGATTATGCGTGGCGCGTTCGTGGAGTCCATCTCGGCAGCTGGTCGCCTTCTCAAGCACCCACCGTCTCGCGGAGCACACGTAGGCGAGGCATCGGCTCCGAATTTAACATTAATATGAAGCAGAAATTCTTGATCGGTCTTTTGATCGCTGCGGCGGGCCTCGCGCCGTCGTTGACCAATGCACAGGGACTCAGCATCGAAATCGGCGACCGGCCTTATTACCGTCACGGTCCCCGCTATTTCAGCCGCGGCCGTCACTATGTGTGGGTGCCGGGACATTGGGCGCGGCACCATCGCATCTGGGTCCACGGCCACTACGCGGTCATTGCTGGTGGCGGGCGGCGCTGGCGGTAAACGCGACGACGCGTGCTGCGCGCTTCAGACGTAGCTCGCTGAGCAACTACGGGGCGGCCGGATTATCGGTCGCCCCGTTTGCGATACATTCGGTGCACGAGGTGGGAATCCGCCTCTGTGGCATCGATTTAGCTTCTCGATGTGGCGACCCATGGCGCGCATCGACTCTTTCTTCAAGCTCATGTCCGAGCAGAAGGCCTCTGACCTTCATCTCGCGACCAACAATCCGCCGATGTTGCGGATCAATGGCGAGCTCGTCCGCGTCGACTATCCCGCGCTGAAAAACGACGAGCTGAAGGCGATGGTCTACGAGATCGCGCCCGAGGGTAAGATCAAGGTTTTCGAGGAAACATCCGACATCGATTTCGGCTATGAAGTGCCGGGCGTAGCGCGTTATCGCGCCAATTTTTTCCAGCAGAAATACGGCATCTCGGCTGTGTTCCGTTTGATTCCTTCGACCGTCCTGACCGTGGACGATCTCGGACTGCCGCCGGTGCTGCGGAAATTTCCGATGTTGAAGAAGGGTCTCATCCTCGTGACCGGCCCGACCGGTTCCGGCAAGTCCACCACTCTGGCGGCGATGATGGATTACGCGAACCTTCAGCGCCACGATCACATCATCACGGTTGAGGACCCGATCGAGTTTGTGCACCGCAGCCAGAACTGCCTCGTGCAGCATCGCGAAGTCGGCGTGCACACCCGTTCCTTCTCGGCCGCGTTGCGCGGCGCGCTGCGCGAAGATCCAGACATCCTGCTCGTCGGGGAAATGCGCGACCTCGAGACGATCGAACTTGCCCTTACCGCGGCCGCTACCGGTCACCTTGTCTTCGGAACGCTTCACACCTCCAGCGCGTCAAAAGCAGTGGATCGCGTTATCGATGTCTTCCCGGCCGATCAGCAGAACCAGATCCGCGCGACGCTGGCGGAGTCGCTGAAGGGCGTCATCGCGCAGAACCTTTTCAAACGCATCGACAAGCCTGGACGTGTCGCCGCGCTCGAAATTCTCGTCGTCGACATGGCGATCGCTAACCTCGTGCGCGAAGGCAAAACGCACCAGATCCCCGGCATGATTCAGGTCGGCAAGAAGAAGGGCAATCAGCCGCTGGATGACGCCATCATGGAGCATCTGCGTCACACGCGGATCTCACCGGAAGAGGCCTACGATAAGGCGATCGATAAGAAAAAATTCCGGCCGTTCCTCAAAGAACAGCCCGCGGACATGTCGGACGAGTAGCCCTTCGAACTATGAGAATTCCCGATCTCGACAAAATCCTTTCCGCGATGCTCGCGACGTACGACGGCATCTCGGATCTCAATTTCTCCGTCGGTCATCCGCTTCAGGTGGAAGACTTCGGCGACCTCAAGCCCGTCTACGTGGATCCGCCGATCGACGCATTAACGCCGTATCAGACCGAGCAGATCGCGCTCACCCTGATGCAGGGAAATCGGCGCCTGATCTACGATTATCTTACCGGCGGCTCATGCGACTGCAGTTACTCGTTAGGCGACGAGGCGCGCTTCCGCGTGAACATCTTCCGGCAGCAGGGTCACTTCTCGATCGTGCTGCGGAAACTCGAAGGCACGGTGCCAACAATTCAGTCGATCGGACTACCGCCGATCTTCACCGAAATCGCGAAGGAAAAGACCGGTTTGGTCCTGCTCACCGGCGCGACCGGCAGCGGTAAGACGACGACGCTGGCGGCGTTGTTGAACGAGATTAACGAGACGCAGCCGGTCCATATCGTCACGCTCGAGGACCCGATTGAATTCGTTCATCCGAAGCGCAAAGCGACCTTCAATCAGCGCGAACTCGGCCACGATTTTAACAACTACCCGAACGGCCTCCGCGCCGCACTTCGCCAGGCGCCGAAAGTCATCCTCGTCGGCGAAATGCGCGACCGCGCGACGGTCGAGGTCGCTCTGATGGCAGCGGAGACCGGCCACCTTGTCCTCAGCACCCTGCACACCGTCGATGCGGGCCAGGCGATCAACCGTATTCTCGGTCTCTTCTCGTTAGGCGAAGAACAGCAGCTACGCATCCGCCTGGCCGATACGCTCCGGTACATCATCAGCCAGCGTCTCGCGCCGAAGGTCGGCGGCGGCCGTCAATTGCTCACTGAAATTCTCGGCAATAACCTCCGCACGAAAGAGACGATCGCGCTCGGTGAAGGCGAGCATCGCAATTTCTACGAGATCATCGAGGCGAGCTCGCCATTCGGCTGGATGACCTTCGACCAGTCGATCCTGAACGCCTACGAGGGCGAGCAGATCAGCGAAGAGACCGCCAGGATTTTCGCCTCTCGCAAAGGCAAGGTTACGCGCGGTATCGACCTGATCCAGAAGGCGCGCGGCGTCGATAACGATCTCGATTCCGGCCTGCGTCTCGATGTGCCTGTAAACGCCTTCCGTTAACACCATGGCCAACGATCTCGACACCACCTCATTCTTCGATGTGAACGACAACACCGCGTTGGTGTGCGTCGATCATCAGCAATATCAGAAGCTCGTCGTCCCACAGCTCATCGACCTTACCTACAAGGTGCATCTTGGCCTCTTTGAGGAGGACGTGCTGCTGAAGCTGAAGACCTACAGCTACAACGTCGTGATGATCTACGAAAACTTCAAAGGCGCGAAGCCGGAGAACAACCCGATCCTCGCCGAGATGATCAAGCGCGCCGGTTCACAACGCCGCGACCATTTTGTTGTGCTGCTGAGCCATCGGTTCGCGACGAATGACGCTATGAGCGCGTTCGTGCAGAGCGTTGATCAGATTATCAATGTGGCTGATCTATCGAACCTGAAGCCGGTCCTGCGGCGCGGTGTTGCGCAATATCGCGAGCTCTACCAGCCGTATCACGAGACGCTGAAAGCGACTCAGGCGATTTAATTTCCGCACGCTGCGGGTCTGCGATTCCGTTCATTCGGGACAACCGCCATATCGGTGCGCGGCGTTACTCTTTCGCCAGGCGGATGCGCGATGTGATTTGCTACGCTCTGGCGAGGAACGATACTGCGCCGGGATATGAAGCTGATTAACTGGGTTCAGTTTACGTGGGATCTGGCGGCGCTGCCGCCGGCGCCAGCTGAGCTGCCGGAACACTACGAGATCACGCCTGCCACCGCGGAGGATGAAAAAGAAATGCGTCGCGTCATCACGGCGGCGTTTTCGCTCGATCCGGAGTGGAATCCGACCATGCATGAGGTCATGCAAACCATCGACGGCTGGCTCGCCGATGCGTTTGAATCCGACAGTAAAGCGGCGCTCGTTCTGCGCCACGGTATCCGCATCATCGGCGCCTCGGTCCTCTCGCTCGACCACGAAGGCGATAATCATCTCGCCCCGGGTCCGTGTATCCTGATGGAATACCGAAATCGCGGGTTCGGCACTATGCTTCTCGATGGTTCACTGCGGAGGCTTCGCGAGAATGGCTTCGAACGCGCCACTGGAGTCGCTAAGGAAAATTCTCCGGTGACGAAGTTCCTCTACACAAAGTTCGGCGGCACGGCTGCCCCGCACCACGCGACGCCGCTTCTTGCTGCCTCAGCGTAGCCGAGATTCGCCGTCCGCTGCGCCGTCATCCCGAGCGGAGTCGAGGGATCTCGCGACCGCAGCCCGCGCGTCTCGCCACTTAAGCCGCCACGGACGCGATGCGCGCCGCTTTTTTCGATTAAGCGGAACCTTGCTCGTGTGACTATGAGCCGGCTGGGAGATCCCTCGACTTCGCTCGGGATGACGGCGCTAGCGCGCTGGCGCTGGCGTTGGCGGTGGCGGTGGCGGTGGCGCCGGCTGGAGGACATGCGGCTTAGCGCTTGCCGCCTTCAACAGTCCGAATAAATCGCTGTCGGTCGATAACACCAGCGACGCATCTTTCGTTAGTGCCTTCCGATAAGTCTCCAAGCTCTTAAGGAAGGCATAGAACTCCGCCGCCTGCGCGTTTTGCGTGTAGGCCACCGCGTAGATCTCGGTCGCGCGGGCATCCGATTGCCCGCGAATTTCCTGCACCCTGCGATATGCCGTCGACTGGATCTCGTTCAAATCGCGTTGCTTCTGCCCCGCGATGCGCGCGGCTTCTCCCTGCCCTTCCGATCGGAAAAGTTGCGCAATCTGATTTCGCT
>JALYXP010000023.1 GCA_030947045.1 Verrucomicrobiota bacterium
CGGCTCGATGCGCAGAGCGAAGGCCTCCTGGTTCTCACCAACGACGGCGATCTTGCACAACGCCTGATGCATCCGCGCTACAAAGTGGAGAAGGAATACGAGGTCACCCTGGATAAGCCGTGGGATCCGGAACTCGCCGCCAAGATGCTCCGCGGCGTGATGCTCGACGGCCAACGCGCACGGCTCGAGCGCATCTACCCCGTTAAGCCAATCCTACTGCGCGTCGTGCTGCGGCAGGGAATTAACCGGCAAATCCGCCGGATGTTCTACGAAGTCGGATACGAGGTGAAACGCCTTGTCCGAACCCGTATGGGTAGCCTGCGGCTCGGCGATCTTCCGCGTGCTCATTGGCGCCCTCTGACGAAAACAGAACTGCGCTCGTTAACAGAACCAACGCCCGTTCCGTCATCCCGAGCGAAGTCGAGGGATCTCACTTAGGTCGAGCGTCGCTCGAACTTCACTCCGCCTCCGCGCGCAAAATTTCCAGCGGTGGCGTGCTGCCGATTCCGCGGCTTGTAAGGAGGCCGATCGTCACCGTTAACCCGCTGACCGCACCGCCTGCAATCAGGAGCGGCCACGGCGAAGGCGCGTAATCAAGCTTGAAGACAAAGTGCGCGAGCGCCCAACTCGACGCGACGGCCAACACAATCCCGGTTCCGCTCGCGAGCACTCCGAGCATCACGTATTCCGCACATAAGATCTGCCAAATCTGCGACCGAGACGCACCCAGCGTGCGCAGCAGAATGCTCTCTTTCAGTCGCTGATAACGTCCGCTCCAAATGGTGCTGGCGAGCACGATCACACCAGCGCCGACGGTAAACAGCGACATGACACGAATGACCAGTGCGACCTTCGACAGGATTGCGTCGACCGTTTGAATTACCGACGTCAGATCGAGTGCGGCAACGTTTGGAAATTTCGCCACGATTCCGTTTTGCAAGCGAGCGGACTCCGCTGCATTAGGCACGCGACTAACGAGCACATTCATCGTCGGAGCCGCTTCCAAAACGCCCGCCGGGAAGAGGACGAAGAAGTTCGTCTGAAAGCGTTTCCAATCGACGATGCGCGTGCTGGCCACTCGGGTGCGGATCGGCACACCCTGCACATCGAACACCACCTCGTCGCCGATCTTCACTCCGAAATCCTTGGCGATTTCCTTCTCCAGCGACACGGGCACGGTGTCGCCGGGTTTGTAATCAACTCGCCCGATCCACTCGCCTTCCGCGATCTTCTCGGTCTCTGACAGTTGCTCGCGATAACTGCTGCGATATTCGCGCTGCAGTTGCCACTCCGGCATCTTGCGCTTTGGATCGGCGAGCAGGTCGGCGGCGGTGCGGCCTTTGATTTCGGCGAGACGCATCGTCACAATCGGCGCCTCCTGGATCACCGGTAACCCAAACGAGCGCACCGTCTCGGCGACTCCCGCCGTCTGATCCGGCTGGATGTCGAACAGGAAAATGTTCGGCTGATTCCCCGCGTCGATCGAACGGAACTGCGACAGCAGCACTTCGCGCGACAGATACAGATTCAGCAGCAAAAATGTGCCGAGACCGAGCGCAACGGTCAGTAATAACGTGCGGTTATTCGGCCGATAAAGATTCGCGAGCCCCTGCCGAAGCGGAAAGCTCCAGCGATGCGGGAAGAACTTCCGCACCAGCACAATCAGCAGCTTCGCCATCCCGGCGAACACCGTGATCGCGAAGCCAAGCACGCCGGCAAAGATGAGGCCGCGCAGCCATGTTTCCGTCTGAGAAATCGCAAACGCCGTGACACTGACGACAATCACCCCATAGACCGCTGCGACCATCCAATCGAAGCGGCGGC
Organism: Verrucomicrobiota bacterium; assembly: GCA_030947045.1. Taxonomy (GTDB): domain Bacteria; phylum Verrucomicrobiota; class Verrucomicrobiia; order Chthoniobacterales; family UBA10450; genus JACCTI01. The sequence continues at coordinate 1,825 of JALYXP010000023.1, forward strand.
TCGTCGTCTCTTCCGCGTCGCCAGACCCTCGCAAGATCAGCAACGGTGAGAGCCGGCGGAACCGAAGCAGCGCCGGTAGCGCAAAAAGCACGCAGATCGCAAAGCCGATGAACATCCCGCGAACGACCGGTTCCCAAACGAGCTCAGTCGAGATCGGCAGCGGGATGAAGCTCTTCAAAATCGCGGGGAAAACGCGCTGCATCACCACGCCCAGACCTGCGCCAGCAAGCGCGCCGATGAATCCCATCGCAGCGGCTTGCAGTAGGTAAACGACGACGGTGCTGCGCGCCGACGCGCCGAGGCAACGGAGGATCGCGCCGGTGCGATGTTTTTGCTGGAGATGCGCCTGGATCGCGCTCGCCACGCCGACCGCGCCGAGCAGCAGAGAGATGAAGCCGACAAGATTAAGGAACCGGTACAGGTTCTCCAACGCGGCTCCGAGATCCTTCTTCCGTTTCGCGACGGTGTCGTATTCCAGGCCGAGGCGCTGGAGTTCCGGCGCGAGCGGCGCGATGCGTTTATCCGCATCCACGTTGTCAGGGAACCTGACGTAATTTCGGTAGCTCGCGATGCTGCCCGGTTTGAGGAGATTCGTTCGCGCGAGATCCTGCAGCGCGAAGTAGACGCGGGGCGCAAACGACGCACCCGGTGATGCTTCGCCCGGCATCTTCGTCAGCACGCCGGCGATCGTAAATTCGACGTCACCGATCTTCACCGGGTCACCTACTTTCGCGCCGAACTGGATCATCAGGCTCTCCTCGACGACGGCTTGATTGCCGTCACGAAACTGCCGCGCCGCGCTAGCCGGCTCGGTCTCCATAGTGCCGTAGTAAGGAAAATCACCGCCGAGAGCGCGCGCGTGAACTAAGCGCGTCCCGCCGCTCGATGGAAACACTGCCATCGTGGTAAAACGCGTCTCGCGCGCCTGCGGTGCGCCTAAAGAGTGCAAGAGCGTCTCTTCTTCCGGCGTAAACGCCCTTGACGATTCGACGATCAGATCGGCGCCAATCAGCGACCGCGCCTGTTCATCGATTGCGTGCGACAAGCTGCTGCGGAAAGACCCGATGCTAACCAACGCCGCGATGCCGAGCGTGATCGAGATTGAAAAGACGAGCAGGCGGCGCCGGCTGGACCTGCTGTCGCGCCAAGCCATCTTCCAGATGAAGCTACTCATCTGGAAGACGAGCAGGGAGCCGTCGACTGTAGCGGCGGTCTATGACCGCCGAATCCCGGCCGCGCCCCCTGCTGGTGCCGCGACGTGACACCCTGGACGCGACGCGTTCGGCGCTCATAGAGCGCCGCTACAGGAAGAGCCACCGTTCTCATATCATCTCGCCGCTGCGGAGCCGAATGGTACGCTCGGTCAGCTTCGCGACATCGGGATCATGCGTGACCAACACGAGTGCGGTGCCCGCGCTTCCGTTGAGCTCGAACATGATGTCGATAATCCCGCTGCTCGTTTCCGCATCGAGGTTGCCCGTCGGCTCATCGGCGAAAAGGATTTTCGGGCGGTTGATGAAGGCACGCGCGAGCGCGACGCGTTGCTGTTCCCCGCCTGATAGTTGCGCCGGATAATGCTCGGTGCGCGCGGCAAGCCCGACGCGCTGAAGTAGCTCGAGGCCGAGCGAGCGAGCGGCCCGATCGCCGCGCAATTCCATCGGCACGGTGACGTTTTCGAGCGCGGTCAGGGTGGGGATGAGCTGGAAGTTCTGGAACACGAAGCCGACGTGACGATTGCGCACGCGCGCGCGTTCATCCTCACTCATGTCGGCGAGCGGATCGCCGTTCAGCAACACCGAGCCGGAGGTCGGTCGGTCGAGCCCGGCGCAGAGACCGAGCAGCGTTGTTTTGCCGCTGCCGGACGGACCGAGGATCGAGCAGGTCGCGCCTTGCGGTAGCGAGAACGAGATCTCCTTCAGCACCGTCAGGTCGCCCGCTCCGGTGCGGTAGGTCTTCGTCAAGCGCTGGACGTCGAGAATGGGGATGGCGGTCATTGACGGTAGCTGCGGGCTGGCCTTGCTTACGCGAACTTGATTCGCCTCGCATGGGAAAATTGATGCTTCAAATTCGCCGGTCGCTGCTCGCGATGCTCGTCTGCGCGAGCATTGCCGGTGCGCAAACCGCTGCCACGGAAAAGAAGGTCGTGCTGTTCCTCGGGGACAGCCTTGCCGCCGGCGCGGGTGTGCAACCGCAGCAGGCGTTTCCCGCTTTGGTCGAGCAGAAGATGCACGAGAGCGGGCTTGATTATGAAGTGGTGAACGGCGGCGTGAGCGGTGATACAACAGCCGGTGGATTGCGTCGGATGGATTGGCTGCTGCAGCGGAAAATCGACGTGCTTGTCCTCGAGCTTGGCGGCAACGATGGGCTGCGCGGTCAGCCAGTCGCGAACATTAAAGCGAATCTCCAGGCGATGATCGACAAGGCGAAAGCGAAGGAGCCGGACGTCCAGATCGTTGTCACAGGAATGCAGATGCCGCCGAATGTCGGCGCTGATTATGCGGAGCAATTTCGTCAGGTCTTCTTCGATGTCGCGAAGGAAAATAACGCGGCCATGATTCCATTTTTGCTGGAGGGGGTTGGCGGTATCCGCGAGCTGAACCAGCCAGACCTCATCCACCCGAATCCCGCGGGCCATCGAATCGTGGCGGATGTCGTCTGGAAAACGCTCGAGCCGCTCCTGCGGCAAAATTGACGATGCAGCTCGACGGTTGCAGCGCGCTGATCACCGGCGCATCGGCGGGGCTCGGACGCGAGTTCGCGCGTCAACTGGCGCCGCGTGCGAAGTGTCTGGTGCTGGTCGCCCGGCGGAACGATCGATTGGAGGAAGTTCGCGAGGAGCTACTCGCCGCGCAGCCGCAGCTCGACGTAAAGGTCCGCGTACTTGATCTCGCGAAGACCGAGGAGGTCGATGCGCTGCCGGTTTGGCTGGGTGAACAGGGCATCGTGATCGATTTGCTGATCAACAACGCAGGCGTCGGTGATCACGGCACCTTCGCGACAAGCGCAATCGATCGCGTGACAGCAATGCTGGCGGTGAACATCACCGCGTTGACCTCGCTTACTCACGCGCTGCTGCCACCGATGATCGCGCAGCGGCGCGGCGCCGTGTTAAACGTCAGCTCGTCGGCTTCCTTTCTGCCGCTGCCGCGCCTCGGAGTTTACGCCGCGACGAAGGCGTATGTCTCTAGCTTCTCGGAAGCGCTGCGCATGGAGGTTCGCGGAACCGGCGTGAGTGTCACCGCACTTTGCCCAGGGCCGGTGCACACCGAATTCGAGAGCGTCGCGGCTCGCGCGGACGGGACGCGCGAACTCGCGCCCGAGTTCACCTACGTCACACCAGAGCAAGTCGTGCGCGAGGCGCTCACCGCCGTTGAACGCGACAACCCGATGGTGATCCCGGGCTTCGCAATGAAGGTCGCGATGACGCTGGTGCGTCTCACGCCGATGCCGGTTTTGCGTCTGGCGGCGCGTCTCGCCCGCTAACGTCCGTTAATATTTAACGGAGCAGCCGTATGGCTTCGTCGTCGGATTGGCGACCGGGCGGTTCGCCATCGCGTCAGTGATCGCGGCGCGCACATAATTGTTTGCCGTCGCGACATCGGCCGGGTTGGCGGTCGGCTTATCGTCAATCGCGCCCTGGTAGATCAGCTGACCTGCAGGGTTGATCACGAACATATGCGGCGTGTTTTTCGCGCCGTATGTCTGACCTGCTTTGCCATCCGCATCGAGCAGCAGGGCGGTCGAATTCATCTTCAAATCGGTCATCGCTTTGCTGGCAGCGTCGGGAGTTAGATTTCCTTCTTGGCCCGGCGCCGATGAATCAATCGTGAGCCAGACAACGCCGTGATCGGCAGCTTCCTTTTGCAGCTTTTGCATGTTGCCGCTGCCGTAATGCTTCTTCACAAAAGGGCACTCGGGGTTGAACCACTCGAGCACGACGTATTTGCCTTTGAATTCGGACAGGGAGCGGGTCTTGCCTTTCGAATCCGAGGCGGAGAAATCGGGCGCCGGCGCGCCGACTCGCGGTGATTCGGTAGCGAATGCGGCGCTCGCGACGATGGTGGTGAGAACGGCAGTGACCAGTTTTGTTTTCATATTTTAGTTTAGTTATTGTCTGGGCGGGAAGTGGTGGTGGCACCGCGGGGTCCCTCGACTTCGCTCGGGATGACGGTGTTAGCGATACGCGCCGCGACGGTTTCGAGTTTCTCGAGGACGATGTTTTTGGTGAGTAATTCCGGGAACACGATCGGCTCGACGGTTCTGCCGGCAGGATACAACACGTAGAGTGGGACACCGGGGCGGCCAAACTGTTGCAACATTTTTGTGATCGCGGGGTCGGCGTTCGTCCAATCGGCTTTGAATTTCACGATGCCGTGACGCTGGAACGCTTCGCGCACAGCAGCAGTTTCGAGGACGGTTGCTTCGTTGAACTTGCACGTGATGCACCATGCGGCGGTGAAGTCGATGAAGACCGCGGAGCCACGCGCGAGCTCGGCGTCGAGCTTCTCGGGGGTGAACGATTGCCAGCCGCCCACCTCTTGTTGCGCGACAGCGGGATCCGACGCCGCGTGGGCGAACTTCGCGCCGATGAAATAGAAGCCGCTGGCGAGCACCAGCGCGAGCATGAGCACGAGCACGCCGGCCCTTTGAGCAGCACTCGCCAGAGGCGTGATGAAGGCGCCCTTCATCCAACACACGAGACTGATGACGAGCAGGAAACACGAGGTCCAGATCACTGCGGTGAGGCCGCGTTGTGCGCCGAGAACGGAGAGCAGGAAGAGGAGCGTCGCCATCAACAAAAAGCCCATCAGCTGCTTCACACGCTCCATCCAAGCGCCCGGTTTTGGGAGAAACTTCAGCCAACCGGGTTGGGCGGCGAGCAGCAGGTAGGGCGCGCTCATGCCAGCCGCGATGGCCAGGAACATCAGGAGGATGAGCCAGCCTGATTGCGTGAAAGCGAAGCCAAGCGCGGTGCCGAGAAATGGCGCGGTGCAGGGGGTCGCAAGGATCGTCGCGAAGATGCCCTGAAAAAATGAACCGGCGTCGCCTTCGCGCGATGTCCAGCCAAGCAGGCCGCGATTCGCGCTTTGCGGCAGCGAGAGTTCGAAGACACCAAACAGGTTCAGTGCGAAGACCAGCACGAGCACGCTCATCGCGAGCACAAAATAGGCGTTGGTGAATTGAAAGGCCCACGTGATCGCGTGGCCCGCGCTCTTTAACGCAATCAGTAGCAGCGCGAGCGCGATGAACCAGACGAAGATGCCGGCGACGAACGACAGTCCGCTGCGAAAAATACGGCGGCGGCTTTGCCCGGCGTGCTTGATGAACCCGAATATTTTGAGCGAGATGACGGGCAGCACGCACGGCATCAGGTTCAAGATGAAGCCGCCGATAAACCCGAAGAGCAGGAATTTCGCCATTAGCTGCAAATCCACGACCGGCTGAATTGCCGCGGCCATCACGGCTGCGCCGGCAAGCGACCACGCGTTGCGGTCCGGCGCGTCAGCACTTCGGCCGAAGACGACGATGCCGGGAACGCTGGAGA
>JALYXP010000024.1 GCA_030947045.1 Verrucomicrobiota bacterium
ACAGTTGCACTGTAAGTGTGAGATCCTTGATCTGTTCGCCGCTACTCGCATCCCCTGCGGGCTGCGTCTATGTCGTGCTTGGCAATTGGTTGCTTGTGTGACGTTAGACCTGCTGCGGGGTCCCTCGCCTTCGCTCGGGATGACGGACGGACGCAATGCGGTTCGGGCTATTGGAGAATGGTTATTTGTTTAATGGTGAGAGGCCTTTCCACCGTCTCTGGTTTTCTGGCTTTCAAATAGATATCCTGAGCGCAGTGCGGGCTACTCTGCGCGCCTGGCAATTGGTTGCTTGTGTGACGTTAGACCTGCTGCGGGGTCCCTCGACTTCGCTCGGGATGACGGACGGCGAAGGGCGGAGGTTTCGGCGCCTGCAAAGCGCCGCTACAGAAGAAGGGGAGTCGCCGGTTCGGGCCGGAACCGGGAGCACGAGAGGTGCGCACGAGCAGTTTGCGCTTGCGCGGCGTTTCCGTGTCGCGAGCATACCGCACCCTCCGGTTTTCATGGCTTTCACGACGCGCGAAATTGAATCTCCTGACCCGGCGACTCGCGTCGCTGTGGCGGAGGCAAATCTCGCCTCCCGTAGCGATGATATCGGCGAAAAGATGGTGCTGAACATGGGGCCATCGCACCCTGCGACGCACGGGGTTTTACGACTCATTCTCGAGCTGGATGGTGAGACCGTAACGAAGGCAACGCCGGATATCGGCTACCTGCATCGTGGCGATGAAAAGATCGCCGAGAACATGCAGTATAATCAGTTCGTCCCCTACACGGACCGACTCGATTATCTGGCGCCGCTCGCGAATAACGTCGCCTACGCCTGTGCCGTCGAGAAGCTGATGGGTTGGGAATTACCGCCCCGCGGAAAAGCGATCCGCGTGATCTGCTGCGAGCTGGCGCGCATCCAGGCGCATCTGCTGGGCATCGGCGCAATGGCGCTCGATCTCGGGGCGCTGACGGTGTTCATGTACACGTTCACCGAGCGCGAGAAGATCTACAATCTCTGCGAGGTGATCTCGGGCGCACGGTTCACGACTTCCTACACGCGGGTCGGCGGACAAATCCGCGATTTGCCGGAAGCTTTCTTTCCGCAGCTGCAGAAGTTCCTCGACGAATTCGTGCCGCAGCTGAACGAGGTCGACAAGCTCCTGACGCGAAACCGTATCTTCGTCGATCGGACTCGCGACGTCGGCGTCATCCCAAAAGGACTGGCGATCGCCTACGGCCTCTCCGGACCAAATTTGCGCGGCAGCGGCATCGACCATGATGTCCGGCGAAAACATCCTTATCTCGATTACGAGAATTACGATTTCGAAATTCCAATCGGTAGCGCGGGTGACGGGTATGATCGTTACCTCGTCCGTCTCGAAGAGATGCGGCAAAGCGTGCGCATTCTGCGACAGGCGATCGACAAGATGCCGGAGGGCGCGATCAACGTGGTTGACTGGAAAAACATGCCGCCTCCAAAAGCACGCGTGATGACGAAGATGGAGGAATTAATCCACCACTTCATCGTCGTGACGGAGGGCTTGAATGCGCCGGTCGGCGAAGTCTATTTCGGCGCCGAAAATCCGAAAGGCGAGCTCGGCTTTTACATCAACAGCAAAGGCGGCGGCGTGCCTTACCGGTTGAAGATTCGCTCGCCTTCGTTCTGCAACCTCAGCATTTTGCCAGAAATCCTGCCGGGCTGCAGCGTCAGCGACGTGGTCTCTGTGCTTGGCAGTCTGGACTTCGTGATGGGCGAATGCGACAGGTGACCGCAATCTTATGAACACACTAAAAAGCTCCTGGTTTGTTATCGCACTTGCCGCATTTTTCATCGCTCTCTCGGGATGCGACAAGACCACGCTCTCCGGGTCCAAGGTGACGAAGGCTAACTACGACCAAATCTCCACCGGCATGTCGAAATCGCAGGTTGAGATGATCCTCGGAGCGCCAACGAAGAGCGAAACGAAGGACATGGTGATCTTCAAGAAGACCACCTACCGCTACGAAGACGGATCGAAGTTCGCGATGATCACATTCAAGAACGACGAGGTCGACGGCAAAGAAGGCAATCTCGGGCAGCAGTAGAAGCGTCTCTGTCTGCGATGAAAGCGCGCGCGGCTCAACTGCTCATCATCTGCGCGTTAGTTACGCCCCTGCTTTTAGCTGGGTGCATCGGACCGCGATTGACGAAAGCGAACGTCGATCAGGTGAGTAACGGGATGGCGAAAAAACAGGTGGAGTCGATTCTCGGGCCGCCAACCTCATTCGAAGATATCAAAACGCCAGACCTCCGTCAGAAAACCACTTACCTGTACGTGCAAGGCAAAGACACGGTGACGATCGTCTTTTATGACGACAAGCTAGAGTCGAAGCAAACGACGTTGACCGAATAATTCTCCGCACCGT
>JALYXP010000046.1 GCA_030947045.1 Verrucomicrobiota bacterium
TCGCGAAGGTGCTCGATTTCTGGCTGAACATGGGCGTCGACGGCCTTCGCCTGGATGCTGTGCCGTATCTCTACGAACGCGAAGGCACGAGCTGCGAAAACCTGCGTGAGACGCACGTTTACCTGAAGAAACTGCGCGCGCATGTCGACGCGAAATACCAGGGTCGCATGCTCCTTGCGGAAGCGAACCAGTGGCCCGAAGACGCCGTCGAATACTTCGGGAAGGGCGACGAGTCGCACATGAATTTCCACTTCCCGCTCATGCCCCGGATGTTCATGTCGCTCCAGATGGAGGATCGCTTCCCGATCATCGACATCATGGATCAGACGCCGGCGATTCCCGACATTTGCCAGTGGGCGATGTTCCTGCGGAATCACGACGAGCTGACGCTCGAAATGGTGACCGACGAAGAACGCGACTACATGTGGCGCGTCTACGCGAATGATCCGACCGCGCGCATCAACCTCGGCATCCGCCGCCGCCTTGCGCCGCTGCTCGCGAACAGCCGCCGCAAAATCGAGCTGCTAAACATTCTGCTCTTCTCGATGCCCGGAACGCCGGTGCTCTACTACGGCGACGAGATCGGCATGGGCGACAACGTTTACCTCGGCGATCGCAATGGCGTCCGCACCCCAATGCAGTGGAGCGCCGATCGTAACGCCGGTTTTTCGCGCGCGAATCCGCAACAGCTGCTGCTGCCGATTATCATCGATCCGGAGTACAACTACGAAGCGATCAACGTCGAGAATCAGCAGAAGAATCTTTCGTCGCTGCTCTGGTGGACCCGCCGCGTCATCGCGATGCGGAAGAACTACCGCGCCTTCTCACGCGGCACACTCGAGTTTCTCTTTCCGGACAACGCAAAGGTGCTCGCGTTTTTACGCCAACTGGAAGGCGAGACAGTGCTCGTGGTCGTGAATCTTTCGCGTTTCTCGCAGGTCGCTGAGCTCGATCTGTCACGCTTCGCCGGCTGCGCGCTGATGGAAGTTTTCGGACAGAACTACTTCCCGGTTGTGAAGGAAGCGCCTTACGTCATCACGCTCGGCCCGCACTCCCATTACTGGTTCGTGCTCGGAGCGCAGCCCGAATCGGCGACGCGAGTGGCGCAGCGCGATGTGCCGACACTCAGCATTCGCGGAGACCTCGCGACGCTACTAAATGGGGATCAACGCAAGCTGATCGAACGCGAAGTATTGCCGAGCTATGTGCGGAATCGCCGCTGGTTCGGATCAAAGGCACGCAGCATCAGCGGCATGCGCGTGGCGGAAGAAGTTGTCGTGTCGGCCGATGCCGATGCCGCGCGGATCTGGCTCGTCGAGGTCAGTTATCGCGACATTGCGCCCGAGACCTACACCTTGCCGGTGACGGTCGCGCGTGGCGCCGCGGCGCGTCAGGTCGCAGAAACTGCGCCGCATGCTGTGATTGCGCGTCTCGAGGGAGCTGAAGACGTCATTTTACATGACGCCGTCTGGGACGCCGGCTTCCGCGAAAATCTGTTCCACCTGATGGCGACTGGACAAGGATTCGCCGGAAAAGGTGGCGAAGTCATCGGCATTGGTGGCCCGGATTTGAGCGACGGGAATGCCGCGACCGCATCATCGCAAGTGCTGGGCGTCGAGCAGAGCAACTCGTCGATGATCTTCGACAACAAGTTCTTCCTGAAGCTTTATCGCAAACTGGAGGATGGCGTGAACCCGGACGTCGAAGTGACGCGTTTTCTTTCCGAACGCACCGGCTTTGCGAATGTCCCGGCGTTTGCCGGCGCGATCGAATATCGTCGTGACCGCAGCGAGCCGACAGTCGTGTGCGCCATGCAAACAGCAGTCACCAGCGAAGGCGACGCCTGGGCGATGACGCTTGATTCCGTTAGCCGTTTTTACGAACGCGTGCTGGCCCAAAAAGCGGATCTGCAAAGCGACGCCATCGCGGCTGGTCCGATCGTGAACGATCTAATCGGCGGCATTTACCCCGAGCGCGCAAAGTTGCTCGGGCAGCGCACCGCCGAGCTCCATCTCGCGCTTGCCTCTGAGACGGAAGACAAGCGATTCGTGCCGGAACCGTTCAACGCCATGGCGCAGCGGTCGGTCTTCCAGAACATGCGTGCGCTCCTCCGCCGCTCGTGGGAGATGCTGGGCAAAAAGCTCGAGCAATTGCCGCCAAACTTTCGCGACGAAGCCGTAGAAGTGCTCGCGGCGGAAAAGCAAATTCTCGCGCTACAACAGCGCATTCTTGAGCAGACCAGCGGCGCATCAAAGATTCGGATCCACGGCGATTACCACCTTGGGCAGGTGCTTTACACCGGGAAGGATTTTATCATTCTCGACTTCGAGGGCGAACCCGCTCGGGCCTTGAGCGAGCGGAAGTTGAAGCGGTCCGCGCTACGCGATGTCGCCGGCATGATGCGTTCATTCCAGTACGCAGCCTACAGCGCGCTCTGGCAGCCCGCGATGCGACCGGAAGATATTCCGTTCCTCGAGCGCTGGGCCGACATTTGGTATCGCCAGATGGGAAGTGTCTTCCTCCAGAGCTACCTCAGCACCACGCGCGGCGCGACATTCATCCCGCAACATGAAGGGAACTTCGCGATCATGCTGGAAGCATACTTGCTCGATAAGGCGGTCTACGAAGTTGGCTATGAGTTGAACAACCGGCCCGATTGGGTGGTCATCCCGCTGCGTGGCATCAAGCACATCCTGCAGCAGAGTTAATTTGCATTGGCGTTTCGCAGCGCGTCCGACAAACTGCGGCCATGAATCAGCACCTCGACTTCATCGACCAGCAGATCGCGGCGAAACACCTTCTGACGCATCCGTTTTACCTCTCCTGGACGCGATGTGAATTGAGCAAGGAAGCGCTGACTGATTACGCGCAGCAATATTATCATCACGTCGCGGCGTTCCCGACTTATCTCTCCGCTGTCCATGCGCGCTGTGAAGACCAAACCACGCGAAAGCAGGTGCTCGCGAACTTGATCGACGAAGAAGCTGGCGACCCGAACCACCCGGAGCTCTGGTTGCAGTTCGCGGAAGCACTCGGCACTTCGCGCACCGAGGTGCGCCAATCCGAGAAGCAGCCGGAGACGGCGGCGTTGATCGACACTTTTCGATCGGTCTGTTCGAACGGAGACACTGCTGGCGGACTCGGCGCGCTTTATGCCTATGAGAGCCAGATTCCGGCCGTGTCGGAATCAAAAATCGACGGTCTGAAGAAGCATTACGGCTTCAATGATCCGCAGGCGTATGAGTATTTCAGTGTGCACATCGAAGCAGATCGCGAACATTCGGCCGCCGAGCGCGCGCTGCTTGAGGAACACGTGACGGAGGCTAATTCGGAAGGCGTGAAAGCGTCAGTCGACCGTGTGCTGAACGCGCTGTGGGACCTGCTCTCCGGTGTTTGCC
>JALYXP010000257.1 GCA_030947045.1 Verrucomicrobiota bacterium
GCACAGGAGGACCTCTATGCGGCACGTAACAACACCTTCGGCTCGCACTACGTTTTCTTCATGCCCTTCAAGCTTCGTGATCCGGGTGTGCAACTCGAAGACGCAGGGACCGCCACGCTCGAAGGCGGTATAGTCGTGCGGAAGGTCCGGCCGATCTATGCCAAGGGCATCGGCGACGCGGGCGGCATGCACAACTGGACCTACATGTTCGATGCGCGGACCGGCCAGCTACTCTGCAACCATCTGCAGTTCGAACCTAACAAGTGGGACTGGACGGAGTACTACGACGAAAAGCGAATCGGGTCGATGCTCCTTTCGACGCGGCGAGTTGGATACAACGCGGACGCGAACGGCAAACTGGGGCCGAAAACGAACGAGATCGTCTACGATCAAATTGAGACCAACGTGGAGTTTCCAAAAGATTTCTTCCAGCCGCCGCGGTAAGAGAAGAACACAAAGCATTACCGGCAAAAGGGTCGAGACGGCTTATTTAACGATCGCACAGATTGTTCTCGATCGTCCTATTAAGCATCGGCCGTTGATCTATTTGGTGGCACCGCTGAACGCTCTCTTGGGATTAGTATTGACCCGCAGTGTCACGGAATCGTATTTCCGTAGCACGAAAGTAAACACATCCCCCGCGAGGAGTGTGACTCTTCGCTCGGGCTTCGCCAAAGCATATGCGCCATCCATATCTAGCCCTCGTCTGCACAGCCGTCGCGACATTTGCCGCCAGTAATCCATCCCAGGCCCAAGACGCAGTTTCGACAACCGAGCGTGTGGTTGTAAAAGGAGAAGAGGTTGTCGAGAAAACGGAGCTGTCAGGTAGCCCGGCCGCCGCGCCAGCTTCCGTGAGTGTGCTGAAATACACTGAGGACCAGAAACGTAACTTACGCGACTACACTGATCTGATCCGGAACGTCGCCGGAGTGGCGGCAAATAGCTTTGACCAAGGTGGAGTTGGTTACGGGTTCGCCCTCCGTGGCTTCGGTGAACGAAGTAATGGCGGTAACGTGGCCTATTCGATCGACGGGGTGCCGATCAACTTTCCAGGTCATCCCGCGAGCAACGGTTACGGTGATCTCTTTCCTCTCATCCCGGAACTGGTTGATAGCCTGGTGTTGGTTCGCGGTCCCTTCGATGTTCGGTTTGGGGCATTCGACCTCGGCGGGTCGCTCCAGATAACAACACTCGACCGGCCGCCTGGCGGGCTGAGCCTTTCGATTGGCAACTTCGATTACTATCGCGGTCTCTTAGTCTATGGCTTGGGCGCTGGCCAGGTGAGCGGTTACGGTTCCCTCGTCGCGTCGACGCTTAATGGCTATCGCGACAATCAGGAATTCCGCCAGATCAATACCTTTGACAAAATTCTGTTCCCGATGCTCGGGGGAACGGGTTCTTTCCGGCTGCAAGTCTACAACAGCGATTACGGTTCACCTGGTTACCTCAATCGCACGCTACTTCGAAGTGGAGTGCTGAAGCCCACGCAGGCAGTTAACATTACCGATGGCGGTAGCACCGCTCAGCAAACCTTAGCCTTCAACTACAAGCAAGATGGCGATCAGCCGATCGTTGGGACGGCCTACTTCGTGCACGAGGATTTCAAACGCTGGTCAACACGCACCTTCACTGTGCCGATTAGCCCCAACCGCGCGGGGCAGGCGTTGCAAGGAGACTACCGGTTCGTGCTCGGCGGTTCACTCGAGAAATACACTAAATGGGACTTGGCGCACGATATGGGCATTGGCCTGCTCCTCGGGGGCGGCATTCGTTACGACACAGTCGATAGCGAGCAGTTCAATACCATCCGCCGCAACCCGGTTCGCTTAGCAAACGGTCGCCTCTCGGTGACCTCGGACGTTAACTTCGACGAGTTAAATCCCTTCGGTTACATGCAGCTCGATTTCAAGCCCGCTTCTTGGGTGAAGATGACGGGCGGCTTCCGCTACGACCATTTCTTTTACGAAATCGAAGACAACTTCCGCCACTTGATGACTGAACCGGACGATGGCTTCCTCAGCCCGCGCGCCGGCGTCAGCATTGCGCCTGTGAAGGGTCTCGACTTCTTTGGCAACTATGGAAAGGGCTTCCGCCCGCCGAGCGCGATCACAGAGTTTAACCTGGATCCGAAGCTTGAGTCAGCGGAGAACGAAACAGCCGAGGTCGGGCTGCAATACAACTCACCCGGCGGGATGTTCCACTTCCTCTTTGATGCCTACAGAACAACTTTTACGAACGAGCTTCAAGGACGACCCAACCCTCAGCCGCCAATCGCGCTCGGGCCTTCGGAACGCAACGGCGTTGATCTTGAGGCGAGGCTGCGTCTTTGGAATGACCGCGGGCGCAGCTTTTCGCTCTTAGGGAACTTCAGTTCCCTCACGCGCGAACTCGTTAATCGCCCGACCGGCACCTATATTCCTGACGTCGCCGACTACTTCGGCAACTACGGCTTCGATGTGGTTATGCCGTTACCCGAAGCGACGTCGCCTCACGTGATCACGTTCTCCGCCATGCAGCGTTGGGAAGGACCTAAGCCTCTTAACACGACCAACAGTCTGTCTACCAAGAGCTATTCTCGGGTAGATGTAAGACTCGCGTATACCAATGCAAATTGGCGAGGTTTCAGCACCTTTCTTAATTTGATCTTCTATCCCGATCGTCGTTACGAAGAGACGGCCTTCCTTTTCGCGCCCACCGTTGGCGTCTCGCCAAAGGCTCCGATTACTGTGCAAGGCGGCGTGTTCATTCCTCTCTAGAAATGGCTGCTAAGACGAGCGGCTGACGGCGGCTGCTATTGCCTTCTTGTGGCGCATTGATGATCCGTCGACACGCTGCTTGCTCGATTATTGTTGGTAGAGATCCCGCGGTTGCCGGCTAGCCGCTCACTCGATCATCCCCTTGAGCCAGCGCATCACGCGCTCGGCTTCGTTCCAGATGAATTCGTGGA
>JALYXP010000116.1 GCA_030947045.1 Verrucomicrobiota bacterium
CGCGTGGGCGACAACAAAAGTTCGCCGGTGAATGTCCGGGTTGTCGGCGCGACGAATGAAGCGCTTCAGCCGAAGATGAAGGACGGGACGTTTCGCGAGGATTTGTATTACCGGCTCGCAGTCATTCCGATCGAGATCCCCGCGTTGCGCGAGCGACTCGAAGACGTGCCGCTGCTGGTGAACCATTTCCTGCAGAAGAACGCGAGCGCGACCGGAGGCGAACCAGCGAAGATCGATCCGAAAGCGGTCGATATTCTCTGTCATTACAACTACCCCGGTAACGTGCGCGAACTCGAGAATGCGATCGAACGGGCCTGTGCGCTCTGCGACGACAACATGATTCTGCCGAGCGATCTGCCGCCCGCGATCGTGGCGTATGCGCAGGGGGAAAAGGCAGATCAGGCGCTTGCCTTAATGCCGGTTGGGCAGCCGTTGGACGAATTCATCCAACAGCAAGAGCGCAAATACATCGAAGCCACGCTGAATCACGTCGATGGCGCACGCGAGAAGGCGGCAAGCCTGCTCGGCATCAGCATGGCCACGCTCTACCGGAAGCTGGAGCCGAAAAGCAAGAAGTAGCCGCGCATTATTGCGCGAACGGCGGAGCGCTAGCCGCGCTTCGTGTAAATCTTGAGCTGCTCGGCGCGGGTCTCGATATCGTCGAGAAGCTGGAGCGCTTCGCCTTGCTTCTTTAGCACTTCCTGATTCGCACTTTTCATTTCGAGAAGTGCCTTCAACATCGCCGCGGACGAGTCGCTGGTCTGAGCGGCAGGCACGGCTGCTGCCGCAGTCACGGGAACTCCTTGGTTCGCCGCCTGGATGACTACGGGAGTCGCCGGCGACTGCGCGTGGCTCAAGGTGAACCCGAAAATCAGGCTGAGGAGAAAGAGAGCGATTCGTGTTTGCATGGCTTAGTGTCCTGCCCGGCTGGCGAAGATGCGCGCGACGCGAAGTTGCTCGGCAACTGCGGCGAGCTTCTCGTCGATTTTCGCCTGGTTGTCAGTGATCTGCGCCTGCTGAGCCTGAACCTCTTTCAAAGCCGCGAGAACCTGCTGCTCTGCAGCAGCGGGCGGTTCGGCTCGAAGCGTGATGGCAGCGGCGAGTAGAACGACGGCGGAGGCGAAGATCGGTTTCATGGCGATGGCTACGCAACTTACTAAAGCAGTTCGTATTCCTCTGCGGCGCGGAAATTGCTTGCTTTTCTACGCGCAGGTCGGATAGCGTCCGCAAATGGCCGGTCCCGGGATGCACCAATCGCAGAACCTTTCGCTTCAGCAGGTTCTCGCCCCGCAACTTCAGCAAAGTCTGCTCATCCTGCAGGCGCCGCTGCTCGAGCTCCGCAACCTGGTTCAGCAGGAAATGGAGACAAACCCGGTGCTCGAGGAGCTGGCGAACGAGGTGGAGCAGACGGAGGAGAAGCCAGCCGCCGAAGATCGCGAGTTTAAAGAAGAGTTCGATCAGCTGGCGAAGCTCGATGACGAGTGGCGCGATTACATGGCGCAATCGAGCACCTACAGCGGCCGCTCGCAGGACGAAGAGGAGAAGCGACAGTTCTTCTTCGACTCGATCGCGACGCAGGAAACGCTGCAGCAGCACCTGATGGGTCAGCTGAATCAGACCCCGCTGAACGCTGAGGATCGCAAGACGGCTGAGGTCATCATCGGCAACATCGATGATAGCGGCTTCCTGCAATCGAACCCAGAAGACATGTCGATGAATACCGGCATTCCGAAGGAGGAGTTTGAGAACATGCTCACGCTCATCCAGAGCTTTTACCCGCCGGGGGTGGGTGCTCGCGATCTGCAGGAATGCCTGCTCATCCAGCTGAAACGCGAGGGGAAGGGGAACAGCCTCGAATACAAGATCGTCGCCGAGCACATGCAGGACCTCGGGAAGCGCCGGTTCCCCGAAATCGCGCGCCGAATGGGAATCAGCGCCGAGCAGGTGCAAAAGTGCGCGAACAACATCGGGCGGCTCGATCCACGGCCCGGCCAGATCTTCGCCGAGCTACCGCAGAATTACGTCCTTCCGGATGTCACCGTCGAAAAGATCGACGGCGAATACCAGGTGATCTTGAACGGCGAACAGATCCCGCACCTGCGCATCAGCAACACCTACAAAGACATCATGTCGCAAGACGGCAACGGAGGTGACGTGAAGGACTACATCCGCGACAAGATCCGCAGCGGGAAGTTCCTCATCAAATCGATCCACCAACGCCAGCAGA
>JALYXP010000133.1 GCA_030947045.1 Verrucomicrobiota bacterium
CTTCTCGCCCGTCGCGCCATGGTCGACGTAGCAGGCCATATCCACGACCTCGCCGGTGATCTTCTTCGTCTCACCCGCGCCCATTCCGTCTTTCTTGTGGTCATCGCCTTCGTGAGCCAGGACGGACGTTACTGCGAGCAGCGCGACCGCTGCGGTTCCTATCAGTGTTTTCATTGTCTTCATGTTTGTTCTTTCTGTTTTGTTGCCGGAATAACCCCGGCGGTTTTGGTTGTTGGTTACTTTTTGATTGCCCCGCAGGTCAGCATCTCTTTGCCGCCGTAGGGATTCGCGATCTTGTCGCTCGTCTGGACCCAATCCTTCTTCAGCATCGGGCAATTCGCGACATAGTAGCCGCTCTGGCCGGCCGTTAGTTGCTTTGCTTTTTCGCTGAGTTTTTCGAAAGCAGTCCGCGCATCTTTGAGCGAGCCGCTTTTCGCCAGGTCGGCGCCCGCGTCACCGAGCTCGGGAGCGGCGGCTTTCGCGCCGTCGAGATTATCGGCTGCGAGCGCGGTGTGCGCTTTTTCGTAGCCGGCGAGGAACTTCTTATCCTGATCGTTGATGTTTGCGGCCGAGGCCGATGCTTGAATAAACGCGACGCTGAGAGCCAGCGCGGCGAGGAGTTTTAGTTTTTTCATGGTTGGTTCTTTCTGTTCTGACTTTGCTTGTGTTGGTGAAGTTTGCCTGGGGTCAAAGGAAAGTGCCCCAAGGCACCTCCCGGTGAAGGAAAAGTCCGGGCGCTGGAACACGCCAGGAAGAGAGAGAGAACGACCGCGCGGCTTCCTGCGAAAACAGGAAGGCGATCGTTAACCCAAGGAGACGGGGGGAGCGTGCGCGAGGACGCTCCGCTCGGTTACCGCGAAGGCGTCCCCGTGAGGCGGGCCGGGGTCGATCTCAGTGACCGGCGGATCAGAATGCCAAAGGGCAAGGAGCGATTCGATCGATGAATACTGCTGCAAGACAAATGTCTTCGCGTCGCCCCCGACGGCGTTCTTCACCGGCGCAACGGAAGTCGCGAGCAGAGATTTGCAGCACGGCAGGTCCTCTCCTGAGCCCTTCTTTCCAGGCGCAGGATGGCCAGGACAATGCTGGTGCGCAGCAGACGCGGTCGCCCGCTTCTGCAACGCGCCGGCCAACGCGCAATGATCGGACGCGACAAACCAGGCCGCCATCGCCAGGAGAGCGACGGCAATTCGGAAGGCGCGGGATGCGTTCACGACTAGTTAGTCACACAGGAGGCACCCTTGTTCAACCTTTGTTCGGTTATCGCGAGGGCGCCGTCGGTTTAGAATCCACCGAAGAAAAGGCTGATCGCGCTGCGATGGTGGTGACGATAACGATTATAGCGCGGTTGCACGTAATGATGGTCGTGATGCACGGTCTGTTCACCGATCACTCGGCCGTATTCGTCGGTGTAAACCTGCCGGTGATGATGGTCGTAATGAATCACGTCCGCATCGCGGTAACGATCGACTTGAGTCACGCCGTCGTAGTCGTCGTCATGAGCGCGCACGGTCGCAGAGGAGGAAACAAGCGCTCCGGCTGCCAGAGCACAAAGGATTGTCTTTTTCATGTAAGCTTGGGCGCACCGGCGTAGCGGTTTATTCATTCGCAAGTGCGGTGGCGTTGATCGAGCCGACGGGCTTCCAAAATCGGAGCCTGTCAAAACTGGGACACGCTCGGACCAGTCGAGACGCGTATCTATTCCGATGAGCATGCGAAACGCAGAAGAGCCCTGCGAAGCGAGCGCGCGGCGGTCGCAAGCTCAACGGAAGAGCGGGGGCTGGCATTTCTCCCTGCCACCCTGAAGCCGTTGGACTTTTGGCTTCATCCGTGACGCCGTGTGGCGAGGCGGATTTCCCGCGCAGCATTCGATCTGATGCGAGCGCGCGCAGATTACCACAACATACAAATCAGAAAGGACAGACATGAAAACATTATTGAAGACGCTCGTAGTTGCAGTCATCAGCCTCTCATTCCTCAGCACCGGTTTGGCCGGCGATAAGATGAAAGACTGCGTCCACATGAAGGACGGCAAAATGATGATGATGAAGGGCGGCAAGGAGATGGCGATGGACAAAGAGATGACCATGAAGAACGGCAGCAAGGTCATGACCGACGGCACCATGATGATGAAGGACGGCAAGAAAATGTCGTTGAAAGACGGCGACATGGTGATGATGGACGGCACCATGAAGAAGGGCGGGATGAAAGACGACATGGAGCATAAAGAAGGCGAGAAGAAGTAACGCCACCGCGATCTTTCGGACGCTCCGAGTGAGCGTCACCAAGTACTCTGAGCCGGCATCGAAAGATGCCGGCTCTTTGTTTCACCCACATCTCGCCCGCGTCAGAGCGGGCGCGCCTACGGCGGTCAACGCGCCGGCTCGTCCTGCCTTCCGGCGATGTTAGGAGAGCTTGATCGCGCGCAGCCGAAGAGCATTCGCGATCACGGAGACCGAGCTGAAACTCATGGCCGCTCCCGCGATCATCGGGCTGAGCAGGATGCCGA
>JALYXP010000136.1 GCA_030947045.1 Verrucomicrobiota bacterium
AGTCCGCTGCGCAAAAACGTCCGCGTCGTCACCGTCGAAAGCTTTTATAAAGAACACGGCGCAGCGCTCCAGTTGAAGTTGGAAGGCGAAGCGGTTGGGTTCCATCGCAAGATCCGCGAGCCCACCATCAATCGCCCCGGTCTGGCCCTCGCCGGCTTCTATAATTACTTTGCCGAGAAACGCGTGCAGGTGCTCGGCGCGGCGGAGCACTCGTATCTCGACAGCCTCCCGCCACGCGCCCGCGCACAGCGCTTCCGCGGCTTGTGCGAACAGAAAATCCCGTGCCTGGTTATCTCGCGCAGTGCGCATCTCGAGCCGGATTTGCTCGCGGTCGCGCAGGAGGCGCAGATCGCCGTCTTCCGCACGCCGATGGTGACGATGCGTTTTATTAACGCCGCCACGATCGCGATGGAGGTCGATTTCTCGCCGACGGTGACGGAATTCGGCAGCATGGTCGACATCCTCGGCGTCGGCGTTCTCATCCGCGGCGCGAGCGGCATCGGGAAAAGCGAGTCTGTGCTCGGTCTCATTGAGCGCGGTTACTCGCTCGTCGCGGATGACGTCACGCGCATCAAATCGCTCGAGGGCCGCGAGCTCATGGCGACAGCGCCGGAGTTGACGCGTTATCACATGGAAGTGCGCGGCATCGGTATCATCAACATCGCGTCGATCTTCGGCATCGGCAGCATCCGGACCGAAAAACGGCTGGATCTGGTCGTGACGCTAAAAGAGTGGCAGGAGGTCGAGGAGGTCGATCGCATCGGGCTCGACCCCGAATATTACGAGATCCTAAAACTGCAGGTCCCGCATCTCACGATTCCGGTGCGGCCGGGGCGCGATATTGCGCGACTTGTCGAAGTGGCTGCGATGGACCAAAAATTAAAGAGCCTCGGCCGCAATAGCGCGGTCGAGTTCAACGACAAGCTGCTCACACTTATGGGAACGAAAGAAAGTAATGGGCCCGTTGAACCGTAAACCAGGCCCCGCGAGGCCGGACCAGGTCGAGAAGGAAGTCACCATCGTAAATCGTCTCGGGATGCATGCGCGACCCGCGGCGCGTTTCGTGCGAGTGGCCAGCCGATTTCGGTCTGAGATCTGGGTGGAAAAGGATGGCGAGCAGATCAACGGCAAGAGCATCATGGGCCTGATGATGCTCGCGGCAGGGCAAGGCTCGAAGTTGCTGATTCGCTGTGAAGGCCCGGACGCAGATCGGGCCATGCAAGAGCTCGAGGAGCTGATCGCGGGGAAGTTCAACGAAGACTAGCTCGGCGGCCGGTCACCCCGAGCGAAGTCGAGGGACCGTTGTTGCAAAACGAACGATCTCGCGCGGACGAGATGTCGGGTGTTCTTGACAGGTGAGTTACTCTCGCACCGGCTATGACCAGCGACGCTCCCAAACCTGAGACCCGATTTTTCGGCGTCGGCGTCTCGCCTGGCATTGCGCGTGGCACCATTCACGTCGTGCGCGATGAGGCGGAGGATGTTCCGCGTTACCGAATCGCGGCGGGCGAGATCGCGAACGAAATCGGGCGCTTCGAGACCGCGTTGATCCAAACACGCGCGCAAATTCTCGAGATGCAGCAGAAAATCGCGGAGGCGATCGGCGCAAAAGACGCCGGCATCTTCGACGCTCATTTGCTCGTCGTCGAGGATCGGACGCTGATCGACGAAGTTCTCCGCAAGCTCGAAAGCGATCTCTGTAACGTCGACTACGTCTTCCAGGAAGTAGCGAGCCACTACGCCGACACGCTCAGCAAAATCGACGACCCCTACTTGCGCGAACGCGCTCTCGACATCCAGGACGTGACGCGCCGCGTCGTGCGGAATCTCCAGGGCAAAGCGCCAAGAGCGTTCCTCGCCCTGACGGATCCACACATCCTCGTGGCGCACAACATCACGCCGTCCGATACCGCCACCATGAATCGCGAGCAGGTGCTTGGGTTCGCGACTGATCTCGGCAGCCGCACCTCCCACACCGCGATCATGGCGCGTTCGATGAACATCCCCGCGATCGTAGGGCTGCACGACGCCACCAGCAGGCTCGAGACCGGGCAGGAGGCGCTCGTCGATGGCTACAACGGCCTGCTCATTCTCAACCCGACGCCCGAGACGTTGTGGCATTACGGCGAGCTGAAGCATCGCAAGGATCAGGTCACCGAGCAGCTGACCGGCCTGCGCGAGACTGTGTCAACCACGCGCGATGGCCGCCACATCGTGCTCTCGGCGAATATCGAGTTGCCGAAGGACGTAGAGTCCGTGGCGCAAAACGGCGCCGAAGGGATCGGACTTTACCGCACCGAATTCCTCTATCTGAATCGCGCGACGCTCCCGACTGAAGAGGAGCAATACGAGACGTATCGTTGCGTCGCGGAGCAGGTGGCGCCACACCCGCTGATCATTCGGACATTCGACCTCGGCGGCGACAAAATCGCGAGCGGGATGGAGGCGTTCGATGAACAAAATCCATTCATGGGTTTACGTGCGATCCGGTTTTGCCTGGAGCATCTCGACATCTTCAAGGCGCAGCTCCGTGCGATTCTGCGCGCGAGCTCTGCGGGTAACGTGAAGATCATGTTCCCGATGATCTCGGGCATCGATGAACTCCGCCGCGCGATCGGCGTGCTGGACGAGTGCAAAGAGGAGCTGCAGCACGAGGGGCGGGAGTTCGCGGCCGACACCGACGTCGGTGCGATGATCGAAATTCCGAGCGCCGCTCTTTGTGCTGAGGCGCTCGCCCGTGAAGTCGATTTCTTCAGCATCGGGACGAACGATTTGATTCAGTACGCTCTAGCGGTGGATCGGGTGAACGAGCGCATCGCGAATCTTTACGAGCCGACGCACCCGGCCGTGCTCCGGTTGCTCAAGATGGTTTCTGACGCGGCGCATAAGCACGACATCTGGGCCGGCGTCTGCGGTGAGATGGCGGGTGATCTCACGATGGTGCCGCTTTTGATCGGTCTCGGCATGGATGAGCTAAGTGTCAGCGCGTCGCTCGTACCGCGGGTGAAGCGCGCGGTGCAAAGTCTGTCAGTGCCCGAGTGCGAACAGTTGGTGGCGGATGCGCTCGAGCGGACGACACCGTCAGAAATTCTGGCTTGTTGCACTAACGTCGCGCAACGCCATTACGCCGACTTGATCAGCTGACGTTCGCTGAATTGACGCGTCGCACCCGAACGGTGCGCCCCACCCAAACGGTCATCCCGAGCCGCCGCAGGACGGCCGAGGGATCTCACAAATTCAGGGCGCGCTCGGCAGCACAACGGGTAACATTCGGAGGCCAAGGCTTCGTTGGTGCCGTGACGATTACGCGGAACACCATCTGTCGTTGCGAGATCCCTCAGCCGTCTGCGCGGCTCGGGATGACACCTTTCTTGGCGAGCCGCTAACTTATTATCGACCCTGCCTAATCTTCCTCGGCCGATTCTTCTGACTCGGTCTCCGGATCAGGCTTGAGGCCTTCCTCTTCCATCTTCCGGAGCACGTCGCTCATGTCGTCGACCTCGTCCCAAACTTCTTCGCTCACGTAGATCGGCGCCTTTTGCTGCACCGCCATCG
>JALYXP010000139.1 GCA_030947045.1 Verrucomicrobiota bacterium
CAAAAGAGAAAGTCAAAGGCGCACCGGAAATCGACACACAGCAGCCGGTCTCGCGACAGGAAGAAATCGACCACCAGAGCTATTATGGTTTCGACCCTTACTGGGCGGGATTCTCACCCATGGTAGGGCTCCACGCGGCGGTGCCGCTTACGTCGACTGCTGCGGCCCCGCTGCTAAGACCGGAGGGGGCGATAAGAGATGCTGAACGCGCCGCTGTTGAGAATCGCGATTTCCACCTCCGGAGCGCCAGTGAAGTCACTGGCTATCACGTCAGCGCGACAGACGAGGAGATCGGTCACGTGGAGGACTTCCTCATTGACGATGCCGGCTGGTCGATCCGCTACTTCATCGTGGACACCCGCAACTGGTGGCCTGGGAAAAAGGTGATTGTCCCGCCGGCGACCATCAGAGAGGTGAGCTGGGACAAGCGGAAGGTATATCTGACCATCACGCGAGACGAAGTTCGACGCGCTCCTGAGTACAGCGGCAGCGCGCGAGTAGAAGATGATTACTCCAACAAGGCGGCCCAATATTACCGACAGTTCGGGCGGAAGGCTCAGCACTCGGCAACCGATGAATCATGACGGACAGAATGTTCCCCGATTCAAAAGCAATCGAGCGTGTTAGGTCTTGACCGATCCAACGGGAGGCAGCCTTCCGAGCGGACGCGCTCGTTCGAGTCGCCACGCTTACTTACGCAGCGCATCCTGTACAGGTGCCGGTAACTTATCGGCGTTACTTAAGAGCAGACTTACCTGCCAGATTTCGTTGTCGGTAAGCTTCCCGTGGAACATCGGCATCCCGCTGAAGCGAATCCCGTTTTCCACCACCCAATGCGTCGTCCCCACCGGATCGTCGGTGACGCCTTTTCCGGGCGGAAGAAGGTGCGGGGCGCCAGGGTAAAAGCGTTTCCCCAAACCGGAGTCCGGCTGATCCAGCCGCCCGTGACAACCGGCGCATCCATTGTGCTGGTAGATGCCTGCTCCGGCGAGCAGGTTTGTTTCGTCTGCCTGAAGGGGCGACTGATCCTGCGCGTGCCTGCCGACCGAGCTACTGATGGCCTGCTGCGCGATGGAGTCCTCCATCGGTAAAGGCTTGGCCTGAGCGCTCATCGAAAGGCCGCGAGTCGCATAAAGGTATCCGCCCATGAGCACCAGGCAGATTCCGACAACGATGCCGACAAGGAATTTAATCATAATAAAGATCCGTCGTGTGAACGCGCGCGCCCGTCAGTAAGCACCCTCCGCCTCCGAATCCTCGACGTCCAGTTTTGTGATGCCGAGGAAGGTGACGAGAGCTACAATGGCGACCAGGAAAATGGCGCTCGTCCAGGTTGTGCCGATCCCCAGACCGCCGTTCTTGTGGGGCTGAGATAGATAGTCGCCGATGGAAGCGCCGAGCGGTCGGGTCAAGATGTAAGCCATCCAGAAGGCGAGAATACCGTTCAACTTCAGGAAGTAATAGGCGAGGGTGATCAGGCCAATGAGTGCGCCGACGAGCAGGAGGGAAGTAAGATATCCGAGCCCCAGCTTCTCTGCCACGAGGTCGCCTGCGGCCGTGCCCAGCGCGAAGGTGAAAAGGATGGCGAGCCAATAGAAAGCTTCTCTCCGCGTGCTATGGATCGAGTGAATGGAAAGGGTCTTCTCGAATGCATACCAAGTGGCAAAAGTCGCCGCCAGGGCGATGCTAAATACGATGGTGGTCGTAACCAGGGGAACGCCGAACTTATCCGTTAAGTTATCAGTGATGAGCGTGCCGACGACACTTAGGAACACGACGGCCAGCCAGTAGATCCCGGGGACATATTTATTCTTCTTAAACTCCCAAAAGAGGATTGCCACCAGCAGGCCGCCCATGATGTAAGTCGTGTTCGTGAGACCCAGACCCAGTTTTAAATTTAGAAAGTCCGCCACCGTCTCCCCTACCGTGGTGCACAGGATTTTGATGATCCAGAAGTAGAGGGTGACTTCTGGAACCTTATTCAACATCTGTCGGCCGCTCGAAGGCGACGAGTGGCGGGGTTTATCGGCAGCTGCGTTTGGCATATAATGTGGGTCGGCGCCGTCGACGTTCCGAGACCGAGACGTATCAGGATCGGATCACCACGCGGCTAGACTATCTCCAATTCGCGCCTCGATCTCCAGCTGCCCCTATTTTACTTCCCGCGGGGTGTTCGATGCGACCGATCCGGGCGTCGATAGGAGCGCTTCTTACCCTGCCTTCCCTCTGGGTTAAGAGAATCGCTGAGGCCGAAAGGAGAAAGTGGCCCACGACCTCGCGGGAGTTGCTTCGCATAGCTGGTGAGGTCGGCAGCGGCGAATCCCTTGTAGCCCCGATGACAACACGAGATCGCAAATGCGGCGTGAAGGAAGCGGGGCGGAACAGAACTCAAACCAAGGAACAAAACTATGCAAACACGAGTAAAATCACTCTTCTTACTATCTACCGTCGGCGCTTGCGCCGCCCTGCTCTGTGTAAACCAGTCGCAGGCCCAAAGCCCTACGCCGATGAGCTCGCCTCATGGCAGTAGCTCGCCGGGCAGCACAAGCTACCAGGGTTTCGTCATGGGCTCGAAGATCGCGGGCTGTCACGTGAAAGACAAACAGGGCGCCGATCTCGGCACGATCAGCGACGTCGTCGTCAATCCGGATA
>JALYXP010000188.1 GCA_030947045.1 Verrucomicrobiota bacterium
TGGCTCATGCGTCACCATGATGATCGTGATGCCCTGGTCATTTAGCTTTTGAAAAATGTCCATGATCTCGATGCTGGTGCGGCTGTCGAGATTGCCGGTCGGCTCATCCGCGAGGAGCACTTCGGGATCGTTGATTAACGCGCGCGCAATCGCGACGCGCTGTTGTTGTCCGCCGGAAAGCTGGCTCGGATGGTGACCTTCGCGACCTTTGAGACCGACCTGCGCGAGGACGCGATCGGCCCGTTCACGGAGCTGCGCGCTGCTCAGCTGATGTTTGCCGTAGAGCAGTGGCAGTTCGACGTTTTCGCGCGCGGAAGTTCGCGGCAGCAGATTGAAGCTTTGGAAGACAAAGCCGAGTTTGTGATTGCGAATATCCGCGCGTTCATCGCGATCGAGCGCGGAGACATCGATGCCATCGAGCAGATATTGACCGCTCGTCGGTCGGTCGAGGCAGCCGAGCATATTCATGAGTGTCGACTTACCGGAACCGCTCGAGCCCATCAGCGCGACGAATTCCCCTCGGTGGATTTCCAGCGAAACGCCTTGGACGGCGTGCACTTCCATCTCGCCCGTCTGATAGCGCTTGTGGATGTCGTTCAGTTGAACCACGGCTGCGATATCAGTCGCCATCGTTTTCTTAGAACCCGCGCCGCCCGCCGCCGAAAGGATTGCCTTGCGCGGCGGCTGCGCCACCTGCGTTCAGCTGGCCGGTGACGACGCGGTCGTTCTCGTTTAAACCTTCAAGCAGTTCGGTGGCAACGCCGTCGCTGATGCCGGTTTTAATTTGCGCGGGCTCAGGCTTGCTGCCGCGCAAGACGTAAACGGTGCGCTCGCTCCGGTGCTCTCCGGCCCCGGGAGGTCCTCCGCCGCGCGGAGCTCCGCCACCTCTCGGCCCGCTACCGCCAGCACCGGCGCCGGCGGGACTGCCACCGGGCGATCGTTGCGCGGGTGGGGGAGTCGCATCAGCCGGGCGATAGCGCAGCGCCGCATTTGCAATCTTTAGCACGTCGGGACGCTGCGCGATGATGATCGACACGTTCGCCGTCATGCCAGGCTTGAGCTTCAGCTCGGAATTATCCACGCCGATTACCGTGTCGTAGCTGACGACGTTCTGCACCGTCGTCGGAGCATTGCGGACCTGCACAACTTTGCCGTGAAAGGTGCGGTTCGGGAACGCGTCGACGGTGAAATCCACCGGGAGGTCGACGGCAATCGCGCCGACGTCCGCTTCCGCAACGGCCGCGTCGATCTGCATCTTCGTCAGATCGTTCGCGATCGTAAAAATCACCGGCGCCTGCAAGCTCGCCGCGACTGTCTGGCCGACGTCGACATTGCGCGAAATGACGGTGCCGTCGACGGGCGATTTGATTGCGCAATGATCGAGATCCGCGCGGACGCGATCCAGCGCGCCCTGTTTGATCCGGACGTTCGCTTCCGCCTGGTGAAGAGACGCCTGCGCTTGGTCGACATCGGCCTGCGCGGAATTTTGCTTCGCGAAAAGCGATTGCGTGCGGGTCGCATTGAGGCGCGCGAGTTCAAGCGCGGCCTGGGCGCTGGCGAGTTCGCCTTCGGCTTGCGTCACGCTTGCCTGGAACAATGTCGGATCGATTTGCGCGACGACCTGGCCTGCTTTTACCGGGGAGTTAAAGTCTGCGAAAAGCTTCTGGATGTTGCCCGAAACCTGGCTGCCGACCTGCACATTCACGACCGGATTAAGCGTGCCCGTCGCTGTGACCGCCTGAGTAACGGAGCCGCGCGTGATGACCGCGGTCTGGTAACCACTGTCGCTGCCGCCTCGACCCGGCCAGAGTCGCCACGCCGCGACGATCAACAACACTGCGACAATGATAAGGACGGCTCGTTTCATGGAATCAGCTACCGATGAGACAGCGCGGAGGGGCTTTCGGTTTCAAGTTTCAATCGCGAAGAGATTGTGAAAGGTGTGGCGAAGGGATGCGCCGCTACCTCGAAATCTACCGAATCATGCTGCGCAATTCGCTCATCCGCGAGATGAGTTTCAAGGCGAACTTTATCCTTTGGATGCTTGTCGAGGTGCTCTGGTTTGTCGGGCAGATCTTCTTTTTCGGCATCATCTTCGGCCAGGTTGATCGGATCGGAGATTGGTCGAAATGGGAAGTCGTGCTGCTGGTCGGAACGCACCAGATGATCGCACAGCTGTTTCAGGCGTTTTTCTTCACCAACATCTCGAACGTCCCCGAGCTGGTTCGGACCGGGAAGCTCGATTCATTACTCGTGCTGCCGATGGACAGCCAGTTTGCTGTCTCGACGAAGCAGTTCGGCCTCGACAGCCTGCTCAACGCATTGCTCGGCGGGGCGGTGGTGATCGTGTCGCTCGTGCAACTCCACGTGACGCCGAGTGCCGGGACCGTGCTGCTCTACATCGCTGCAGTCGGCTTCGGCGTTGCAATCCACTACGCGATCATGCTGGCCCTGGCGGCGGTGAGTTTTTGGATCATCCGCGCGCAAGGGCTCGTCTACGGCTACTTCAACTTCCTGAATATCGCGCGCTTCCCGGACGTGATCTTTCCGCGGCTCTTCCGATTCGTATTCGGCTGGATCGTGCCGGTCATCATTGTGGCAAACATCCCTGCGCGGCTGCTGATCAAGCCGCTCAGCAACCCCGCCTGGCTGATGTTTCACCTCGCGGTCGCCGCGACGCTGGCGCTCGTTTTGTCGCGCATTTTCTGGCGCTTTGCGCTGCGGCGGTATTCGAGCGCGAGCTCCTGAAATCGGGCGCCAAATGAGCGGTCTGCCAGCCCGCGTTTCACGGGTAAAACTCTCCTTGCTACAAGGGGCAAATGCTCTTAAGTAAGCGTCCGCTCGGCCCCAGGGGCTGTCGTTTGTCTTAAGCCATGCCCAATTCCTCCAAAAACAAGGCCGCTGCGAAGCCGGTAAAAAAAGCT